>CAZQWZ010000144.1:0-1999 GCA_964596935.1 uncultured Roseivirgaceae bacterium | reverse complement strand
TAGGTTTTGCCATCGCAACCACATACAGGCAAATATTCCATGGTGCAAATACCTTCCTTAATTCTAGATTCATCTATGCAGGATTCCTCCTTTGGTTGCTCGCTGCAAGCCGTAGTTATTGCAAGTAAAACTAAAAATGCTAATGTTATCCCTTTCATTATTTTCATTGTCTTATGTCTTTAGTCTAAAAATCTAATATCTATTTTGATACTTCTTGATACCGATAGCAATCTGTGGTGTGGTCGTTTACCAAGCCACAGGCTTGCATGTATGCATACATTATAGTGGAGCCTACAAACTTAAACCCCCGCTTTTTTAAATCTTTGCTTAATGCATCCGATTCTTTGGTATAGGCTGGCACATCACTCATTTTTTGCCAAGAATTAATAATTGGTTTACCTCCTACAAATTGCCAAATGTAAGCATCAAAACTACCAAACTCTTTTTGAACTTCGATAAAGCATTGGGCGTTTGTAACCGCACTTTTAACTTTTAGCCGGTTTCGAATGATGGCTGGGTTAAGTATCAACTCTTCTATTTTGGCATCATCGTATTGGGCAACTTTCTTATAATTAAAATTTGCAAAAGCCTTTCGATAGCCCTCTCGCTTTTTAAGAACTGTTGCCCAACTTAACCCTGCTTGAGCTCCTTCTAAAATAAGGAATTCAAAATGCTTAGTATCATCGTGCATAGGCATTCCCCATTCTTCATCGTGGTATTTTTCATAGGCTTCAAACGAGCCTTTGGCCCACTGGCATTTGTTAAGATTAGACATTCAGGTTATAGTTTGATTTTTTTCAAACCTAAATTTAAAGTTTTAAGAATAATTTCAACTTAAAAATTGCGTTATCTTTACTTTAAATCATCTAATTAAATGAAGAAACTAACACTAATTGTATTACTTGGCTTTGTACTATTTCAACCCACCTACGCTCAAGACGATGAAATAAACGTTGCAGGCTTAGTTTTTCTAAACTATACAGGAGCTTTACCTGAAACCATTAGATCAGGCAAAACCATAGTGCTAGTTAACACTACCAAAGTATTAGCCGAGCAAACCTTTAATAAAACAGCCGAACCATTAATTGATGAAGCTCATGCTGCTTTTACAAAAGCAGGAATAGATGTAGTTGGCTATTATAGTTTAAAGCAAGTATTCTCAGGAAGGGATAGCCAATATGGGTTTTCTGAAGCTTGGAAAAAGAGGGAAATCGAAAACATTATCATAATTAGCAAAGTTGTTTATCAAAAAAAGAAGAAAGAAGTAACAAGATATGTGCTATTGGCTACCACTTTTAATGGCAAGCCCTCGTATTTTTCTAATGGACAAACAGGATGGAAATCTCAAGGAAAAGATTTTGATAAAGTGCTAAATAGAATTACTTCTGCAGCAAACAAATACAAGCGTAGCAACTTACTAATTAACGAATATCCTGAGTATTTTGATGATGTTAAAATGGTTTGGGGTGAGCACGTTGAAGGATATTTGACAGATTTAGACTTTGGGAAATTGGCAGTGCCTATATTTAAAATAATAGAAATTCCCGAACCTAAACCTACCGGACTTATAAACAATTTGGTAGCTAAACAGGTAGAAGCATCGAACGCTTTAAATGTAAAAAACAATATAGTTTTAGAAGAAAAACTAAAAGCTTACAACTATAAGTATGAACTTGTTTTTGCCGAAACTTCAGACATCGACTTAAGTAAAGATGGATTTAGCTATGTGCTTTTAAGGCTTTACTCGCCAGGAGTAGATATAAAAAAGCTATTGAATTACTCAATAAACGAAGATCAAGATACGTACATCACTCAAATTTATAAAGATGGAAAATTAACCATCCGTAGAATTCCTGCCAATGGGCTTGTTTACAAATACTACATTAAACATTTGCGCACCGGCAATATTTACCTTGGACCAAACTGGGATGCAGACGAAACATGGGGCGAAGCATTAGACCATATGCTGTATAATGTTAACGCTGAAATGAAGCGTTAG
>CAZQWZ010000143.1:0-6916 GCA_964596935.1 uncultured Roseivirgaceae bacterium | reverse complement strand
AGAAACATATATCTGGGTTTTTGGTTATTGCAAGAGATATTACTAAGCAAAAAAAACTGGAAGATGCACTTAATAATACCAATGTGATATTAGATAATAAGGTAAAAGAAAGAACATTGGCTCTTAATAACTCCAACGAAAAACTAATTATACTAAATAAAGAACTAAAAAATAATGCTGAAGAGCTAGTAAAACATAATAATGAACTTGAACAATTTTCATTCAATGTTTCGCATAATTTAAGGGGACCAATAGCTAGGTTATTGGGATTAACAAATCTTTTTAGCAAACTAAATGATACAGAACAACACGCTGTTATTAAACAAGTACATTCAGAAACTATAGCATTAGATGTTGTTATTAGCGAACTGAATGAGATCCTGCAAGTAAGAAACAACCTCTACAAGATAAACGAATATGTAAATATTTCAGAAGAAATAAACATAGCTCAAAAATTCTTACCTGATGGAAACCAAGAAACATGTTGCTTGAGAAGTATAGAATTGAACATTGAAGAAAACCATCTGTTTGGAGTAAGAGAATATATTCAAAGTATTTTTTATAAAATAATTGACAATGCTTTTAAATACAAGAGAAAAGGTGTTGATTTAAAATTGAAGATTTCTACAGAGTTGAAAGGAGAAAACGTACTTTTAAAATTTGCAGATAATGGGATAGGTATTGATCTTACTAAGTTTGGAGATAAAGTTTTTAAAATGTATTCGCGCTTTAATATAGAAACTCAAGGTAAAGGACTTGGCCTCTATTTAGTTAAACAGCAAGTGGAATCAATGAATGGCACCATTGGTATTGCTAGCGCCCCTAATTTAGGTACAACTTTTACAATTGCTCTCCCTCTTCCTAATTCTTCTCAAATTAAACATCAGGTTTATTTTGAAAACGATATAGTATCATTCATTTATAACGGCATTCTAAAATCTTCTTTAATAAGTTGGAAAAGGAAACCTTCATCTACAGAATACCGAGATAGCTTTAACAGAAATATAAAAAACTTATCAAAATATACTACTAACTTCTGGATACAGGACACCTCAAACTTTGGGAGGCTTTCTAAAGATGATCAAGAATGGTTTAGCATAAATATTATTCCATTATTATTAAATGCGGGTCTTAAGGGTATTATTATGATTAATAAGAGTGGAAAAGGCTTTAAAAGTTCACAATGGAATTTATTCAAAAATATTTGCTCAACAAAAGGAATTGCACTTGAATTTAAATTTAATATAGAAGAATCCAACGCATTTATATCATCTTTTTCGAAGTTGGCATAAATATATTAAACATAAAACACTTAAAATTCGCACAGCTTTAATATTTTAGTCTTATGAAGATTATTTCTATTGTTAATCAAAAAGGGGGCACAGGCAAAACTACAACCGCAATAAGCCTGGGTGCCGTTCTTGCCCAAAACAACAAAAAAGTATTATTAATAGACCTCGACCCTCAAGGTAATTTAAGTTACTCTTTAGGCATTACCAATTTTAAATATACCATTGGCGATGTTTTAATGGGTGAACGAAAAGCTAAAAAAACTATTATTCATATAGAAGATGAAGGGTTAGATATTATACCAGCATCCATAGATTTAGCGAACATAGAAATATCATTAGCACAAATTAAAGACAGGGAGTTTCAACTTAAAAAAACATTAAAAGGATTAAGCAAATACGACTATGTACTGATTGATTGTCCGCCCTCTTTTTCGTTACTTGCGGTTAATTCTTTAGCTATTTCACATGAAGTAATAATACCGATGCAAATGACCGCTTTAAGTCTTCAAGGATTGGATTTGGTTTACTCAACTATAGAACAAATAAAGAAAACCTTAAACTCAAAACTTGAAATTTTGGGAATATTACCTGTAATGGTAGATAATAGACGTAAGTTAAGTTCAGAGGTGAAAACTCATATTAGCGAAAATTTTAATATTAAACTGTTTGAAACAAGTATTCGAAATAATGTAAGAGCTGCAGAAGCTCCTTCGTTTGGCCAAAGCATTATTCGCTATGCGCCTACTTCAAACAGTGCAAAAGATTATATCGAATTTGGAAAAGAATTTTTATTATTAACTAAATAAGAATGGCATTAGGAAACAATCTGAAGAGGATAAAAAAGGATTCTTTAATTCCTATAAAGAAAAAAGAAAAAGCGAAGGATAAGAAAAAAGCCAAAGCTAAATTTGCCTTAAAAGAAAAAACTAAGGTTAAGACTAAGGTCAAAAAAATTGTAAAAGCAAAAGTGGCTGCAGTAAAAATAAAAGCATCTGCAAAACCTAAAGTAGCTCCCGCAAAAGCTAAAGAGAAAAAGGTTGAAACTGTAGCTAAACCTAAGCCTACCATTATAAAAAAAACTGCTATAGAAACGAAACTTACTATAGCAGCCAACTTAGAGGAGAGATTTTTGCTTGGCGGAGAAGACGGGTCAACATTAACCGTTAAACTAATCCCATCTAGGCGCAAAACGGTTCGAAAAACAAAAATGATTTTTGAAGGGTCTCTCAGCTTATTAGAAGCAGATGCTATTAAAAGTTGTTTGCTAACCACCTTTAGCGAGTATGATTTAATTGATATTCAACTTCAAAACATCTCGCATTTAGATCTTATTCCTATTCAACTTATAAAAGCTTTTATAAGTTTTTACCCAGATAAAAAAGTTAAAGTAGATTCAGAATTGCCTTTCGATATTAAAATTATAGCCGAAAGAGCTGGTTTTGGATCTTTATTGTTTAATGAAGACGTAGCCTAAATATGCCAACACTATTAATAGTTGATGACTCTGAAAGTATTAGAGAACTAATTAGCAGCAACTTAAGCGATGCTGGCTATGAGGTTATAAGGGCAATAAATGGCCAAGACGGAATTGATAAATTAAACGATAAAGTAGAGCTTATTATAACAGACTTAAACATGCCTGTTATGGATGGCATTACCATGGTGAAAACCATACGTAATATGCCTAAACATAAGCATCTACCAATAATTATGCTTACAACAGAATCTATGCTAGAGAAAAAAAATGCGGCAAGAGAAGCTGGAGCTACAGCTTGGATGGTAAAACCATTTGAAGAAGAAAAATTAGTAGGAGTTATTAAAAAATTTGTACGCTAATGGATAATATGAAAGCCGTTTATCTTGAAGAAGCAAATGAGTTACTCGACAACCTTGAGAGCGCTCTACTTCAACTAGACGAAACACCAGACGAAAAAAGCCTAATAGAGGAAGTATTCAGAATTATGCATACCCTTAAAGGCAACAGTAGCATGTTTGGGTTTGGAAACATAGCTGAGTTTATTCATAACCTAGAAACCATTTACGATATAATTAGAAGTGGAAAAAAAGAGGTAACCAAAGAGCTTATTGATATTACCTTGGCTTCAATGGATCATATTAAACAAATTATAGATGACCACGATTTAGCAGATGCATCTAATAAAGATCGACACGAAAGCTTAACCGCTCAAATTTTAACGATTATTAACGAAGGCAACCCTGTAGAAGAAACAAAAGTAGAAACAGTTACTGCAGAGCCTGAAATTGAAAAAGATTCTAATGTTACTTACTATATCCACTTTAAACCAGGAAAATCTGTAGTAAACGATGGCAATAACCCACTGTACTTAATTGATGAACTGCATTCTTTAGGGGAATGCACTGCATTACCATATACTGAAAAAATTAAAGACATTACCACAATCGACCCAGCGGAATGTATTACAGGATGGAGCATTTTTTTAGTATCAACTAAATCTATTAATGATATAAAAGAAGTATTTGTTTTTGTGGAAGCAAACTCAATAATTGAGGTTGAACAAATAAGTGTTAAAAATTTATTGAAAGATAAATCGTTCACCAAAAATTTAAGAACTATACAACTCGATAACGCCCCAATTGATTTGGCATCGATGGATATTAGTAATACCCAAGAGCCTAAAGTGGAAAAAGCAATAACCGAAGAACAACCAAAGAAAAGATCTTTGGCTAGCAAAATTAAAGAAGCAGCAAAAGAGAAAGCAGTAAGTGTAACCAAAGAAAAAGTGGCTTCTAGCATAAGAGTATCATCAGATAAGCTTGATGAGCTTATGAATATGGTGAGTGAGCTAATAACTACACAAGCAGCTTTAAGCCTATTTTCAGATAAAAAACATGATAACGAATTAGAAAACATAACCGAAAATGTTGAAAAACTTTCTCGCCAATTAAGAGATATCGCATTTGGAATGACCTTGATCCCAATCAATAATATGTTTGGTAGGTTCCAACGAATGATTAGAGATATTTCGACAGAATTAGATAAAGACATAGCCTTTATTACAGAAGGAGGAGAAACAGAATTGGATAAATCTATTATCGAAAGCCTCTCCGACCCTCTTATGCACATTTTGCGAAATAGTTTAGATCATGGGATCGAAAGTAAAGCCGAGCGTAAAAAACTAGGAAAGCCCGAAAAAGGCAGTATCATTTTAAAGGCATATTACTCTGGAACCAACGTAAATGTTGAAATTAAAGACGATGGAAAAGGAATAGACCCTAATGTTATTAGAGCAAAAGCTATTGAAAAAGAAATTATTCAAGAAGATGCTGAATTATCTGAAAAAGAAATTTTCAACCTAATATTCCATGCGGGGTTCTCAACTGCTACCGTTGTAACCGATGTTTCGGGCCGAGGCGTTGGAATGGATGTAGTTAGAAGAAGCATTAGTGCTTTAAGGGGCGAAATTGATATTAAATCAAGCGTTGGTGTAGGCACAACCCTAACAATGTCGTTACCATTAACTCTTTCTATTATTGATGGCTTATTGGTAGAACTAGGCAATGGATCTTATGTTATTCCATTAGCAGCCATTGATAAATGTTATACTTACAAAAATGCCCAAGACGTTAATAAGTTCACCAATATTTTAGAATTAGATAACGAACAAATTCCTTACATAGACTTGATTGATATCTTTAATATTGAAGGTAAACGTATTGAAGATAATAAAAAGCAAATTGTAGTTATTAATAATGGCAAAGGTAAAGTAGGCCTAATTTGCGATCAAATTGTGGGCGAATACCAAGCGGTTATTAAACCATTGGGTGTTTACTTTAAAGATCAAGACTATATTTCTGGTTCAACCATTTTAGGTGACGGAACCATTGCACTAGTTTTCGATACCAACAGACTAATCAAAAAATTTGTAGATCAACAAGAAGATATAACTTTATAATGAGCAACACTTCACTAAGCAACGATTACCTGTCATTCGAAATAGACAATGAGTTATTTGGGGTTAACTTGAGTAATCTAAATCAAATAATTGAAACTCCCGAGCTAACCAATGTTCCTAAATCTTCCGATCTTTTAGAAGGAATTATATATCACAACGAAGTTGTACTACCCATTGTTAACTTTCAGCGATGGTTAAAAATGGATAAAGAAGTTAAATCAGAGATGAATAACATCCTTGTAATTGAACTTAACATTAGCGATGGCAATAAACTTCAGGTAGGCTTAATGGTAGATAAAGTGCTAGAAGTTGTTCATTTTAATAGCAAGGATATTGAAAAGGCTCCTGAAGTTGGAGATAATAGCACAGACTATATTCGTGGTATCGCAAGGTATTCTGAAAGGTTTATAATGTTAATAGATGTTGATAACCTGTTCACAGATAGTCAACTAGAAGCAATTAAGCAATCAAAAGATACAAAAGCTGAACAAACATTAGAAGATATCGCTGCTGCTGATAAATTAATTAATATTTACCTCACTTTTTCACTAGGTAAAGAGAAGCTTGCTGTAGATGCCAATAAAGTAGTAGAAATTCTTGATGTACCTACAATTACACCAGTACCGGGCTCTGACGAAGATGTGGCCGGAATAATTAATATTAGAGGCAATATTTTGCCAGTAGTTGATACAAGGCTAAAATATAACATTGAAATATCTGAAGAAAATAAAAAAATTACTACCGTAATGGTAGTTGATGTTAATGTAAATGGAGAAGAATTATCTGTGGGAGCAATTGTAGATTCAGTTTCTGATATAATAGAAATCGCAGATGAAGATATTAATAGTGCAGTTAGTTTAGATTTGCCATTTGATCCCGCATTTTTAAAAGGAGTTGCAAAAGTTAAAGATCAATTTGTGCAATTAATGAACATTGATAAGGTATTTGAATTAAAATTAATAGAAAACAATAAATAACGATTACATATGATTAACCCATTTAGAAACCTGAAAATCAAAACCAAATTAATCATTGGGTTTGCAATTTTAGTATTCACTTTTATTGCCAGCTCTGCATTGGTTTATAATGCCGTTAACAACTCACAAAAAATTATCTCTAACCTATACGCAGGTAAAGGCGAAGATGTAGTTGTACTAGGCCAATTAAATGAATTAATTACCAAATCGAAAGAATACACTTTTAATTGGGTATATGTAGGCACAAAAGAAGACACCAAAGTGCTTCTTATCGAAATACACGACTCAAAGTATAATGACATTAAAGGTTCAGTAGAATCGCTAATGGGTAATTGGCCTCAAGAAACCAAAGACTCCATTAGTATGATTTTAGCAGATTATGAGCAAATAATGGCCAACCAGAAATCTGTAATGGATGCGCTTTCTTCCTTTGAAAGTTATAGCGACCCACTTACCATGTTTGAAACTGAAGATTTAATGGAATCTACCATTGCACCTGCAAGCGAAGTAATAACCAAGAGCTTAGATATGCTTATTGCTATTAAATCAACCGAAGGCGCCACTATACAAGTGGTAAAAATCATTAATCAATCTAAAACTACGATTATTGTTTCGACCATCATTGTATTTATACTAGCCGTAATAATTACACTAGTTATTTCAGGTAATATCACCAGAAGAATTAATGAAGCAATCGATATTATTAAAGCTA
>CAZQWZ010000142.1:0-6929 GCA_964596935.1 uncultured Roseivirgaceae bacterium | reverse complement strand
TATGATGCAAGTACTGGGCTATGGGCAATTGGCGTATTGGCGATAAATGATTCTGAAACATTGGAAATAACAGCATCGGTTAATGCTACCGGTACATATACTAACCCAGCTACAGTTACAGGCGATGAAGAAGATACAGACCTTAGTAATAATACATCAACAAGTACAATAACGCCTACGGCACAAGCTGATTTAATGATTGTAAAATCAGCTGATAGTAGTAATCCATTTATAGGATTTGATATGGTATTTACCTTAACAATAACCAATAATGGGCCAAGTGCAGCCACCAATGTAACGGTAACAGATTTACTTCCAGATGGCTATACGTATGTAAGCAATAACCCTACAGTAGGGAGTTATACAGCTGGCACAGGAAATTGGTTGGTAGGAAATATGGCAAATGGTACTACTGAAAATTTAGAAATTACGGTTACTGTAAATGAAAGCGGACCTTATGAAAATACGGCCTCTATAACAGGTAATGATACTGATCCTAATATGGATAATAACACATCATCAAACACACCAGTACCCGAAATTTTTAATAAACCCCCAGTAGCTGTTGATGATTTTGCAACGGTTGAATATGGAGGTGTTTTAGAGGGTGAAAGCATTTTAGATAATGATTTTGACCCAGATGATGATGAGATAACACTTAATACAACTCCTATTATTGCTGTTGAAAATGGTGATTTATTCATCAATATGGACGGAACCTATGTTTATACCCCTGTGTATAACTTCGATGGCTCAGATAGTTTTACTTACGAAATATGTGATGATATTTCAGGCTGTACAACAGCAGTAGTATATATAACTGTTAACCCAGTAGTGGGTGTAATAGTACCCGAAGGGTTCTCACCAAATGGAGATGGAATTAACGATTTGTTTGTAATTGCAGGAATAGAAGAATACCCTAATGCAAGCTTAATTATCATTAATAGATGGGGTAATAAAGTATCGGAATATACCAGTGGGTATTTGAACGATTGGGCAGGAATTAATCAATTTGGTATAAACGTAGGTGGCAGCGAATTACCCGAAGGCACCTATTTTATTATTCTTGATTTAGGTGATGATAGTGAAGTAATAAGAGCAAGTGTTTATTTAAAAAGATAGAAAGTAGCTTGTTTTAAAAAGTTTACTATTTCTTAAAAAGAAGATAAAAATGAAAAAGATAATTTTAATAATTGTATTAATAACAGCCGTGTTTCAGTCGTGGGCACAACAAAATGCGCAGTTTACGCACTATTCGTTTAATACGTTAGCTGTAAACCCTGGTTATGCAGGCAGTAGAGATGCCTTAACGGTTACGTTGTTGCATCGTACCCAATGGGTTAGTTTTCCAGGAGCACCTGTAACCCAAACATTTACCATACATGCACCCGTAGCAAACGAAAAGGTAGGAATTGGCTTTTCGGTACTCAATGATAAAATTGGTCCAACGGATCAAACTTCGTTTTTTGCTGATTTTGCCTATAAAATTAAAGTAGGTAAAGGCCAGCTTTCTTTGGGTTTAAAAGGAGGATTTAATATGATAAGTCAGGACATAAATGGTTTATCTACCACACAACCAAACGACCCTGCTTTTCAAGAAAATGCACAAAGTAAGTTATTACCTAATGTCGGTGCTGGTGTATATTATTCTACAACTAAGTATTATTTAGGCTTGTCAACACCTAGCTTATTAGAAAATGATTATGCAACCGATGCAACCTCTGTTGCTTCTAGCGAGCAGCGCCACTACTTTTTTATTGGAGGAGCCATTTTTAATTTAAACAAAGAAGGAAGCATAAAATTACGGCCAACCACGTTTGTAAAAGTTACAGCAGGCGCACCTGTTGAAATAGACTTAACAGCTCTATTTTACCTAAAAGATACTTTCTGGGCTGGGCCTATGTTTAGAACAGGAGATGCCGTGGGGCTTTTAGTAGGGGTGAATCTATTAGAACACCTATCAGTTGGCTATTCATACGATTGGTCGTTTACGAATAAAACGGGTGAATATAATGGAGGCTCTCATGAGATTATGCTGCGCTACGATTTCTTCTTTAAGAGCTCGAAAAAAATCAAATCGCCTAGATACTTCTAAATTTAAAAGATTATGCAGATTAAATATATATATACAAGCTTAATAATGTTGTGTTTAGGCTTTTCTTCTTATGCCCAATTTGGTGGAAAAAGTTTAGAAAAAGCCAACAAGTATTATGAAAGTTTCTCGTATGAGAAAGCAATCGAAAAATATATCGAAGCGCAAGATGAGTCTATTGAATCTCAAAGAAACTTAGCCATTAGCTATTTTAAAACGGGAGACACTCAAAAGGCAGAAGAACTTTTTGCGCTATTGATAACAGAAGAAGAGGATAAAATTCCTGAGGATGTATTTACATACGCTTCCATTTTGCAGCAAAACAAAAAGTATGATGAATCTGAAAAGTGGATGAAAGCATTTAATGTAATGACTTCAACTGATAGCAGAGGTGTTTCCTATGTAAATGATAAAGGTTACCACGTTAAATTGAGCAAAGATAAAGGTCAGTTTTCAATCAAAAATTTAGAAATTAACTCGGATGCAGGTGATTTTGGACCTGTATTTTACCAAGATAAACTCTTATTTGCGAGTAGTAGAGAAGGTGTTAAAGCCATACGTAGGAAATGGAATGGAAATGAAAAGCCATTTTTAGATATTTACGAAGCTAAAAGAATAGAAGAAAATGAATTAAATGCTGTTTCTTTATTTAATAAAAGATTAAATAAAAGGTTTCACGAAGGCCCAATTTGTTTTGATAATACCCAAACAAAAATGGTGGCCACAACCAATAATTATAGGGGTAAGGGCGAAGATGGAATTATTAAGCTAAAACTGGTAATTAGTGAATTAAAGAATGGCAAATGGCAAAAACCTGTTGAATTTCAATATAATTCTATCGAGTATTCTGTAGGCCACGCAACCATAAGCAAAGATAATAAGTGGATGTATTTTGCATCTGATATGCCTGGTGGCGTTGGAGGAACAGATATTTATAAAGTTGCCATACTCGAAGATGGCACTTATGGCGAACCCATAAACCTTGGACCAAAAGTTAATACAGAAGGCAATGAGTTGTTCCCATTTATACACGAAAATGGCATGCTATTTTTTGCTTCTAATGGTAGAGTTGGGTTAGGCGGCTTAGATGTATTTGTAGCTCAGGTAAAAAAAGATTTAAGCATAGGATCTGTGCAAAATTTTGGCGTGCCAATTAATAGCAATAGAGATGATTTCTCGTTTGTGCTTGATTCTGCTATGACTTCTGGCTATTTTGCTTCTAACCGAGATGATGGCCACGGTGATGATGATATTTACTCTTTTAACTTGCTTAAACCCATCAATTTTGGTCAAATATTAAGAGGAATTGCCATGGATAAGAAAGATTCTTCAGCTTTATCAGAGGTAACGGTAAGGTTGGTTAATGAAACCACACAAGAAATTTTAACAGAAATTACCAAGGAAGATGGAGCTTATGAGTTTATTATTGAAAAAGATAAAAACTTTAAATTAGATGGCACGAAAGAAAAGTATTTTGATGGATTAAATACTGCTGATTCGCACACGGAAGAGCCTATAATTTATGCTGATTTAGTATTAGAAAAAGACCCAGGTTTATCTTTATATATATTAGTAACAGATAAAAAAACGGGCGAAGTACTGGATAGTACAAGATTGGATATAGTTGATAACATGACGGCTGATTCATCGGTGGTTTATACCTCAGCTACAGGAGATTATAGAAGAGTTTTAACAGATAAAAAACTAAATGATAGAGGTAGCTATAATTTTACTTTGGTAAAAGAGGGTTACTTAACTAAAACAGGAACTTATAATACCTTATTTGATCATGAAGGCCAATATAATGTACACGAAGTGCTAGATTTTACCCTTGATAAAATTGAAGTTGGCGTAGATTTATCCTCCATTATTGATATAAACCCTATTTATTTTGATTTGAATAAATTCAAAATTAGGCCAGATGCGGCAACTGAGTTAGATAAAATTGCAAAAGTGATGAACGAGAATCCACATATGACAATTGAATTAGGTTCACATACCGATTCAAGAGGAACTGCTTCGTATAATGAGTGGCTTTCTGATAAAAGAGCCAAAGCATCTGCTGCTTATGTAAAGGAAAAAATTACTAAGCCCGAGCGAATTTATGGCAAAGGGTATGGTGAAACTAAATTAAAAAATGAATGTGCAGATGGTGTAAAGTGCTCATCTGATCAGCATCAAGAAAATAGAAGAACAGAATTTAAAATTATTGAACTCTAAATAGTACCGAGTTCTTACAACCCCAAAAAAGGCTCTTCGTTAACTAACGGAGAGCCTTTTTTTGATTGTTTTGTAATGCCATTTTATGGTATTACTTGCTAGACTTTCTCCAAAACCATCGCAATACCTTGCCCAACACCAATACACATGGTGCAAAGTGCTTTTTTAGCCTCTGAGTTTTGCATTTGGTAAACGGCACTTGTAATAATTCTTGCTCCACTCATTCCTAGAGGATGACCTAATGCGATTGCACCACCTTGGGGGTTTATACGAGGATCGTTATCCGCTAAACCTAATTTTCGTGTGCAACCTAACGATTGAGCTGAAAAGGCTTCATTTAACTCAATAAGGTCAATATCTTCTAAGGTTAGTCCCAAGTTTTTTAAGAGTTTTTGAGTAGCAGGCACGGGCCCCATTCCCATTATTCTTGGTAATACACCTGCTGTTGCCATTCCTAAAATCTTAGCTTTAGGTTTTAAGTTATATTTTTTAACGGCATCTGCAGAAGCAATAAGTAAAGCAGCTGCGCCATCGTTAACGCCCGATGCATTAGCTGCGGTTATGCTGCCATTTTCGCCTGTAATTGATCGTAAGCTGCCAAGCTTTTCTAATGAAGATAAACGAGGGTGTTCATCCTGCGAAACTTCAATAGGGTCTTTTTTACGCTGTGGAATTATTACGGGAACAATTTCTCTAGCAAGCGCACCATTTTTTTGAGCAGCAGCCGCTTTTTCCTGGCTCCATTGGGCAAAGGCATCTTGATCTTCTCTACTGATGTTGAAATCGGTGGCGATATTCTGTGCAGTCTGAATCATTCCTTCAGTACCATACATTTTATCGAGTTTTTTGTTTATAAATCGCCAGCCAATGGTGGTATCAAAGCTTTGAGCAACTCTTGAAAAGGCAGTAGTTGCCTTGCCCATCACAAAGGGCGCGCGCGACATGCTTTCTACACCTCCTGCAATCATAATCTCAGCTTCGCCTGATTTAATGGCTCTAGCTGCTATTCCTATCGCATCCATGCCCGAACCACAAAGTCTGTTTACTGTTGATGCTGGCACTTTTTCTGAAAACCCTGCTAATAATGATGACATACGAGCAACATTACGATTGTCTTCGCCTGCTTGGTTGGCACAACCGATATATATATCGTCAACCATACTCCAGTCTAACGCTGGATTTCGATCCATTAATGCTTTTAATGGAATGGCAGCCAAATCATCTGCTCTTACTGATGAAAGTGCTCCTCCATAACGGCCAACTGGCGTTCTAATGGCATCACAAATAAATACTTCGTTCATAATTATATATTTTAAGACAACAGTTCAATCTTGGGTTTAACAAGCTGCAATCCTCGCAAAAGGGCTTCTGATAATTGATCTACATTTTCTTGCGTAAGCGTTGTAGAAAACATACAAGCAAGTGTGTTAATCATTACAATGTTTTCTTTCAGAAATAGGTAATCAAGCAGTTCGTCAACTACGGCTTTGGTTTCTTTGTTTTGATAGGCATCTCGATACCTTTTAGGTGGTGTTTCTTGAAAATGCAACTTGAACATAGAACCTGCACCTGTAATACAAACGGGCACATCTGCAACTTTTATTGCCTCTTCAATTTGTTTTCGGGCTTTTGAAACAAAAGCATTGAGGTTTAAAACGGCTCTTTCATCAAATAGCTCCATAGCTACTCTGCCTGCGGTAGTAGAAATTGGATTTGCAGAGAATGTACCTGAATGTGGATGTTTTAAAAAGGAGCCTCTGGGGTCTAACACTTCCATAATTTCAGATTTTCCTGCCAATGCACCAATGGGGAAACCGCCTCCAATAATTTTCCCTAAGGCGGTTAAGTCAGGTTTAACTGAATAATCGTCTTGGGTTCCTGCAAAATTTACTCGGAACGAAACCACTTCATCAAAAACTAAAAGCGTATTATTTTTTCTTGTCCATTTGTAGATGGCTTCTATATACTCATTTGTTGCGGCAAATAGCCCGATACGGTGAGGTACAGGATCAATAAGTACACAGGCAATCTCGTTTTTATTTTGTTCTAATAAATTGATAGTTCTTTCAATATCATTAAAAGGAAAAATGACCATATCATCCGTAATCCCTTTTGGTGTATGTTGAACTAAAGGAACCGCATTTGGTTTATCAATATCGCCCCAATTACTTGGGTTAGCGGTTTGGCTAATTTCGGCATAATCATAGGTACCATGGTAAGCCCCCTCTGCCTTGGCTACTTTAAACTTGCCTGTATAAGCACGCGAAGCTTTAATCATGGTCATTACTGCTTCTGTACCCGAATTCATAAAACGAATTTTCTCGAATCCGGGAGCTCGTTTATGTAGAAGTTCTGCAAAAGTTACTTCAGCTTCGGTGCCCATGGTATAGGCAGATCCTTTATGCAATTGTGCCGTAACTGCATCGATTATAGCAGGGTGGGCGTGCCCATGAATTAAGGAAGCCATATTATTGGCAAAATCTAGCCGCTCAGTACCTTCAATATCTTTGATATAACTACCCGATGCACTTGCTACATAAAAGGGGTGAGGCTTGCGAAAAATGGTATTCCTGCTTACTCCGCCTGTGAGCACTTCCAACGCACGGTCGTAAATAAC
>CAZQWZ010000141.1:0-6934 GCA_964596935.1 uncultured Roseivirgaceae bacterium | reverse complement strand
TTTAAAAGGATGCTTATATTGAGATGCTAAAGTTGTAAAAATATGGGTTTCGTTTTGTATTTTTACATTGGAATTTTTTAATACAATTAAAGTATAATCACATGAAAGTAACTGTAGTAGGAGCAGGTAATGTTGGAGCAACCTGTGCCGATGTTTTAGCAACAAGAGAGATTGCTAATGAAGTAGTTTTAGTAGATATTAAAGAAGGTGTAGCCGAAGGCAAAGCTCTTGATATTTGGCAAAAATCACCGATTAATTTATATGATACACGAACCATTGGCTCGACAGGTGATTATAGCAAAACTGCAGGTTCAGATGTAGTGGTTATAACTTCAGGTTTACCACGTAAACCGGGTATGACGCGTGACGATCTTATTCAAACAAATGCAGGCATTGTTAAGTCTGTAACCGAGAGCATTATCAAGCATTCACCCGATGCTATTCTTATCATTGTTTCCAATCCTTTGGATGTAATGACATACCAAGCGCATATGTCATCGAACTTACCTAAAACGAAAGTTATTGGTATGGCAGGTATTTTAGATACCGCTAGGTATAGAGCATTTTTAGCAGAAGCCTTAGATGTTTCGCCTAAAGATATCCAAGCAGTATTAATGGGAGGCCATGGCGATACAATGGTGCCACTACCAAGATATACAACTGTTGCGGGTATCCCTGTTACAGAATTAATTAGTAAGGAAGATTTAGACGCCATTATTGAGCGCACTAAATTTGGTGGTGGAGAGCTAGTTAAACTAATGGGAACTTCTGCTTGGTATGCACCAGGTGCAGCGGCAGCTCAAATGGTTGAAGCTATTGTTAGAGATCAAAGAAGAGTATTTCCAGTTTGTATTAAACTAGATGGCGAATACGGAATCGATGACTGCTATTTAGGCGTACCTGTAATATTGGGTAAAAACGGTGTTGAAAAAGTTATCGAACTTGAATTAAATGCTGAAGAAAAAGAAATGCTAGAAGTATCAAGAGGTCATGTGAAAGAAGTAATGGCTGTTCTTGATAGCTTAAACTAAATAAATTATCAATTAAAATCAAGCCCTGTATTTAACTATGCAGGGCTTTTTTTATCTTCACATTAAAATCTGACTATTTTGTATTTTAACGATGTAATTATTGGCTTTACAGTAGCAATTATCATTTTAATGATAGCTGGTGGATTGATGCCATTTTTTACAAATTCGTTAACCCGAAAATACTTTTTTTCTGCATTAGTTTTTAAAATGGTTAGCGCCATTTTGCTTGGCTTGCTTTACCATTTTTATTATGGAGGAGGAGATACTTTTACCTATTTTACAAATGGGGGCATTCATATTTATAATGCGTTTTGGGATAAACCCATGTTAGCTTGGCATTTATTATTTGGTGAAACGGATTATAGCCACGGAGTTTTTAAATATGCCTCTCAAATATGGATGTATAAAGATCCTTCATCCTATTTCGTAGTTAGAATTACTGGTTTTATCAGTTTGTTTGTGGGTGGTTCATATATTGCAACAGCATTAGTTTTTGCTGCATTATCATTTTCAGGAATATGGGCTATGTATTCATCTTTTACCAAACTATTTCCTGGCAAAGAATGGCTACTTGCACTCGCCATATTATTTATTCCCTCTACCGTTTTTTGGGGTTCTGGTATTTTAAAAGATACCATTACGTTTGGGTTTTTAGGTTGGGCAACCACAGCATTTATCCATTTGGTTTATGGCAACCGAAGAAAGTATTTGTGGATAATTGTATTTGTGTTTTCGCTTTTTGTAATTTATAAGATAAAGCTTTATGTAGTTATGAGTTTGTTACCCGCAATGATAATTTGGGCGTACTTCGTAAACATTAATAGAGTAAAAAATACAGTTTTAAGGTATATGTTGGCGCCTTTTGTAATTGCAATAACATTGGTGTTTGCGGGCTTTTCTGTTTATTCAGTAGGAGAAAATAATAAGAAGTATGCCATTGAAAATTTGGCAAAAACGGTGCAGGTAACCGCCTATGATGTTGGCCGTTATACTGGCAAAAATGCAGGGAGCCGTTACGATTTAGGTGATTTGGATGGAGGGATTTTAAGTATGCTTAAACTCGGGCCTGCTGCTATAAATGTGGCAATGTTTAGGCCTTATTTATGGGAAGTACGTAATCCATTAATGCTACTAGCTTCGCTAGAAGGCATGGTTTTATTTATACTTACCACAATAGTTTTAATAAAGAGCAGAAGAAATTTAAGAGAAGCCCTTAATAATCCTGCCATAGTATTCAGTTTAGTGTTTTCGCTAACTTTTGCTTTTGCCGTGGGTATTTCAACCTATAATTTCGGAACCCTATTTAGGTATAAAGTGCCACTAATGCCATTTTATGGGATTTTCCTTGCAATTGCTTGGAGTCGACCCAATAAAACAAAAAAAGAGAATAAAAGTCAAATAAAGTTCAAAGTGTAATTATGGTATTTATTCATCCAGCATTTTTATGGGGGCTTTTAGCATTGATAATTCCAATTATTATTCATTTATTTGACTTTAGAAGAAATAAAAAAGTTGACTTTCCAGATATTCGATTTTTAAAACAAGTAAAACAATCTTCTCGAAAACCACTTAGACTAAAACAATTGCTAATTCTAGCAAGCAGATTGGCATTCGTATTTTTTTTAGTAATGGTGTTTGCACAGCCAATATTGCCTACAAATAGTAATAAGCAACTTAAAAGTGGAGCCAAATTAATTTATATAGATAACTCACAAAGTATGAGTTCGCTTATAAATACAAAGGAATCGGCTATTGAAAATGCGAAAGCAATTGGTGAAAGCATTATTAATCAATTGCCAAGCGGACAAAATGTAATTATTGTTACTAATGATAATATAAATCAGCTTTTTGTGCCCAATACGTTGGCTGAGGCTTCCGAGAAAATTTCGACTATTAATTTATCGGATAAGCGTTTTTCCTTAGGTAAACTTGCCTCGGCAATAAATCAAAATGGCAATCAAACTAAGGGTGTTTCTGATGTGTTTATTCTAAGCGATTTTCAAAAATCTAATGATGTATTTGGATTAAATCGGCTAGATTCTACCATAACCTATTGGTTATCTCCTCTAAGAAATGAATCGACTAATAACTGTGTTATAGACAGTGTTTATTTGGTTAACTCGGATATAAGCGATGATGGCACTACTCAGATTGAAATTATTATTAGCAATAAAGGCGATGTAGAAAAAGAAAATTTGCCTATTAAAATTTTTGTTGGTAATAGACAAGTTTCGGCCACTACAGTTACGGTTGGAAGTTATAAAAGTGAAAAAGTTTCTTTTTCACTAGGCAAAATAAGCGAAGCCGAATCGGGCTATGTTCAGGTTGAAGATTACCCAAATACATTCGATAATGTGTTTTATTTTTCGTTGCCAAAGAAAAGGGCAATTACGATTTTTGAGATACAAGGAGAAACCCCATCAAGTTATATTGAAACCGTTTTTGGTAATGAGAATTTATTTTTAAAGCTGACTAATAATTATCAAAATATAGAGAACAACTTATTTGAGCAAGCAGATTTTGTGGTATTAAATCAAGTAGAAAGGCCTGAGGTAGAGTTGATTAATCAGTTAATGATTTTTTCAGAAAACGGAGGAAGTGTATTAATTATACCCAATGTTGAAAATGAGATAGAAGCCTATAAAAAAATAAATACAGCTATAAAAAAAACACCTGTTTCTCAGAAACAGAAACTTCAATCTCCTTCATCAAAGATTCCCTTTTTTACTAACATATTAGAAAGAACATCAAGGACACTTGGCATGCCAAGTGTTACTCCCGTTTTGGGTTTAGGCGATGATAGGTCTGCGATACTCTCCTTAGAAGATGGCACACCCTACTTATCTGAAATCTCACCCAATTTGTATATCATTAGCAGCCCGTTGATAGATTCCCTATCGAGTTTTCAGACACACGCATTGTTTGTGCCCATAATGTATAGTTTGGCTGCACAATCAGCTGCGCCAACAAGCCAGCTTTTTGCTAGGATGAACGATGATTTTTATGATTTAAGGATTGATTCTTTAGATTTTAGAGATATTGTAAAACTGAAATCGAATGGGATAGAAATAGTGCCCGAAAAAATTAAGGTTGGTAATTATTGGCGATTTTCTTTTCCTAAAGATATAACACATACTGGTGTGTATAAAGTGGATGTGGGCGATGAAAATAAGGGGCATCTTGCTATCAATTTAGATAGAAAGGAGTCTGATTTATCAACATTTAATGAAACTGAATTAAGAGAATTGTTTCAAGGCTCTCATATTAATTTTTTAGATGCTTTTAGCACCAATAATAAAATTTCTACTTCTTTTGATAGCGGAACTGCTTTGTGGAGGTATGCGCTAATAATTTGTTTGCTATTTTTGCTATCTGAAACCTTACTTATTAGATTTTTGTAAAATATGTCCGTTTTAATAAGCTCTGTAAAAATTATTGATAAAAACTCTTCTCACCATTTAAAGGTTCGGAATGTTTTAATCAATAAAGGCAAAATTGAATATGTGGGTACAGGAAATCCTACATCTACTCAAACTGTAGATGGCAAAGGATGTTTTCTTTCGCCAGGCCTTTGCGATTTGCAAGCTAATTATAACGATCCTGGAAACGAACATAAAGAAGACCTCGCTTCTGGCTCAGAAACGGCTTTAGTTGGAGGATTTACAGATGTAGTATTGCTGCCCAATACGCAGCCCTCTATTCAAAAGAAAAATGACATTAAGTATATAACTAAAGATAATAGAAACTCTTTGGTTCAACTACACCCCATTGGAGCAATATCCATTAATTTAAAGGGCGAAGCTTTAACGGATATGTTGGACTTAGCTGAAGCAGGAGCGATTGCTTTTTCTGATGGGCTTAAACCTTTGTGGAACACAGATCTTTTATTGAAAAGCCTTCAATACATTAAAAAAATAGATGGATTAGTAATTGATCGCCCAGAGGACAAGTGGCTTGGACTTTTTGGCACAATGCACGAAAGCGAAAACAGTGCATTATTGGGAATGAAGGGCATTCCATCTTTAGCAGAGGAGCTTGCAGTAGCAAGAGACATAGAGATACTTTCTTATACCAAAGGCAGGCTTCATCTTTCAAATATTTCAACCGAAGGGTCGGTTAAACTTATTAAGAAAGCAAAGAAAAAAGGGCTTGAAATTACATGCGATGTGGCCGTACATCAATTAATTTATGATGATTCTACCGTGCAGTCTTTTGATGCAAACTATAAAGTGAGTCCTCCGTTTAGGAGCAAATCAGATATAAAGGCTCTCTTAAAAGGGCTTCAAGAAGGCACTATAGATGCCATAGTTTCTTCGCACCAACCCCACGACCAAGAAAGCAAGCAGTTGGAGTTTGATTTAGCAGATTTTGGGATTATCGGACAGCAAACCGTATTGCCAATGCTAAATGAAGTGGCAAACACATTAGGGTGGGAATTGATTTTGGATAAACTTACAAATGAGCCACGTAAAATAGTAAAACTAAATTTAGATCAAATAGAAGAAGGAAAATTGGCAAACCTTATGTTGTTTAACCCCAAAGAAAAATGGCATTACGATTTGGTCGCAAATGTTTCTAAATCTCAAAACTCACCATTGCTAGGCCAAACACTTATAGGAAAAGTGCAAGCCGTATTTAATAATGGCAAACAGATAATTTTTAACACCTAAGCTTATATTGTAATATGAAAAAAATGCTCGCACCAATAGTTATTCGGTTTGGCTTAATAGGAGCCTTAATGAATATTGTTGCATTATTAATACTGTTTTATATAGGCAAGCACCCATTGCTTTTAAATCCTTTTTTAGATGCACGTTGGCCACTTTATGCCTTGTTTGTGTATGTGGCTATCAATACATTTAGAGATGAAAATAATGGAATACTTCACTTTTGGCAAGGGCTATCCGTGGGGTTTTTAGTGTATTTAATTATGGCTCAAATGGCAGCAGCTTTTATTGCTGTTTGGGGGTCTATTGAGTCAACTCAGTTTTTGTCATCTTATATATCTATTGCCATTGAACAAATTAGTGCCAATAAGGAGGCCTTAATACAAAATAACTTAAGTGAAAAGACAATTACCGATGCTCTACAAATATTGCCTAGCACCACCGCAAATAACCTTGCGTTCGATTACTTTTTGAAAAGTATGCCAATTGGCTTAATTTTAACCTTATTACTTTCTATCGTAATGCGAAGAAAAGAATTGATATAATGTGTAATAATGGATTCATATTGAGTACTAATAATATAAACTAGAAAAACTTAAACTAAACAAAACTAATTATGGAAGAAGAAAATGAACAAGTAACCGTAAAGCAAGTGGCTATTAAATGGGGCCTTATTTTAGGCATAATATCTATTGTCCTCTTTTTAACAATCTATTTTGGAGGTCTTATGGGAGAGTCATGGGCAGGGTGGATTGGCCCAATATTCACTATTGCTATTATTTATCTAGCTCATAAAGAATTTAAAGAAATGGGCAATGGATATATGAGTTATGGTCAAGGGCTTGGCCTAGGAACTTTAACGGCAACAATATCAGGAGCAATTTCATCAATATTTGTATATGTATATATCAAATTTATCAACCAAGATTATCTTGTTGAATTAATAGATATAACTAGAGCCCAAATGGAAGAAGAAGATATGGGAGATGATCAAGTTGAAATGGCGATGGAGATGACAGAAAAATTTATGACTGCAGAAATGATGTTAGTTATGGGGCTAGTAGGTGCCATATTTATAGGTTTTATCGGATCACTTATCGTCTCAGCTATAACCAAAAATAACGACCCTTCTTTAGAAGTATAAATACGTGATAGATCTTTCGGTAGTAATACCATTATATAACGAGGAGGAATCCTTACCAGAACTTTGTAACTGGATAAGCCGTGTGATGGATT
>CAZQWZ010000140.1:0-6940 GCA_964596935.1 uncultured Roseivirgaceae bacterium | reverse complement strand
AATCCATCTGAAAAGAAATATATTTTATCTCCTTCTTTAAAATTAATTATATGGTTGCTAAATGAGTTTTTGCCACCGTATTGGTTACCACCAATGGGGTATTTATCTCCTTTAAATTGCTCTAGTTCACCATTTCTAATATGGTATAAAGGCCTGTGTGCGCCCGAATATTGAACTTCATTAGATTCTAGATCAATTCTGCACATTGCTACATCCATGCCATCGGCAGTTTTATTGCCTTTTTCGTCCTGTTTAAGTGTTTTTACAACATCCCAATGTAAATCGTATAACAACGTAGCAGGGTCTATGTCTTTTTTAGTAATAATGTCTTTAAGTAATAAATTACCAATTAATGACATCATCGCACCAGGCACGCCATGACCCGTGCAATCTATGGCTGCAATGTAAATATATTTATCATTTTTGTGCAACCACGGAAAATCTCCACTTACAACATCCTTCGCTTTAAAGTAAACAAATGATTCTTTAAAGTTTGCAGCTATTTCTTCATCAGTTGGTATTATGGCATGCTGGATACGCTGTGCGTAATTTATACTATCGGTTATGCTTTTGTGTTGAGCATCAACAATTTTTTTTGTTTCTGTTAACTCTTCAAGGGTAGCTGCAAGCTGTTGCTTCATTTCACGCTCTCTCCAAGTTGCTGAAACTAAATGTGTATTGGTTACAGTTAACTCTTCTACATTCATTTTGAGCATCTCATTTTCTTGCTCAAGTTTTTTAACCTTGTCATCAAGAAAGTCCGTGTTCTCCTCACTCATAGCCTAATTTCTTTCTTTAATAATTGATTATTAATCAGTATGTTCTTCCAACTTATCTAAGTACGATTTGCTTTTAACAAATTTCTTAATCCCATCGATAAAAGCGGAATCTAAAAACCAGATAAACTCTGGGCTAAAATCGACTTCTTCTGTGTTAAACCGCGCACTAATCTGTAAAAAATATTTATTATCACCACCTCTAGATAATAGAAATGGCAAGATTTTATCTTCAGATAGAATATCCATTTCAGGTACGCTGCCATGGATATTAAAATCAAGCAAGTTTGCAAACTGAGTAATAACAGAGGCACTAATTATATTATCCGCCTCTTTTAGTATTGCATCCGACATCAAAAGCTTTTGCTCCGGGTCTTCTAACATAGCAGGAGGGAGGCTAATTGAAAGAAGTTTCTCAACTTCTTTTTCATTAAATATTAAAAAGCAAACACCCGTAAGTTCACCTATTATATCTGTGGTAAGTACATGAATATTATTCCCTTCTTTTTTAGAAAGGGTAGTAATTTCACTGGTATTCTTAAGGATTAACTCAGAACTTCTTATGATAACTTTCTGTTGCGAAAAAAATGAAAGAGAATCTGCAGCTTTGCCTAATCCAATGTTGATAATTTCTTTGGCAACATCGGTTTCAATATGATTTAATTGATCCATAATTGCAGGTACTATTTGTTACAAGCTTTATTTATTTTTTCCACCAACCCGTCTGGAGT
This sequence comes from uncultured Roseivirgaceae bacterium, assembly GCA_964596935.1. GTDB lineage: Bacteria > Bacteroidota > Bacteroidia > Cytophagales > Cyclobacteriaceae > JAKISE01. The sequence continues at coordinate 5,433 of CAZQWZ010000140.1, read as the reverse complement.
AAATGGTTTAACTATGTAATCAGAAGCTCCTAGTGCCATGCCTTCGTCAACTACTGATTGCTGGCCAACAGCACTAATCATAACTATTGTTGATTTGGTGTCTTCGTCTTTTAATATTTTTAAAATATCTAATCCTAGCATATCTGGAAGCACATTATCTAATGTGATTACATCTGGTTCTAACTCTAGAGCCATTTCAATGGCTGTTTCGCCATCAGCAGCCATGCCAACTACGTTATAACCTTCTGCAGATAATGCACTGTTAATAAGAGTTCTCATATATAATGAGTCATCAATAATAAGTACGCTTTTACTCATGATTTTTTTAGGTTTTGAAATAATAGCAAATTTAGGCTTTATTTTTGATTGACTAAGTACAATTTTATATTGATATGACTAATGCACATATACGTATTTAAATTAGGTGTTTATACCTATATCGATTCGCTATGTTTTTTACATTGGTGTTGCACCTCATAGGCAATTGAGTAAATAGGCATTATTTTATCAACAGCATTCAATTTAATAGCTTCTTTTGGCATTCCAAAGACAATGCACGTTTTTTCGTCTTGGGCAATAGTAAAAGCACCGGCATTTTTCATTTCTAACATCCCTTGTGCTCCATCATTTCCCATACCCGTCATTATTACGCCTACAGCATTTTTGCCTGCATAACGAGCCACCGATCTAAATAATACATCTACCGATGGGCGATGCCGATTTACAAAGGGACCTTCAGCAACATCTACATAATACCTTGCACCACTTCTTTTAAGTAATAAATGTTTATTGCCAGGGGCAATAATTGCTTGCCCTCTCAATACGGTATCTCCATTTTTAGCTTCAATAACGGTTATTTTACATTGCTCGTTTAGTCTATCTGCAAATTGCTTGGTAAACATTTCGGGCATATGTTGCACTATAACAATTCCTGGGCTATCGAGGGGGAATGACTCCAGAAAAGTTTTTAAAGCCTCGGTGCCTCCAGTAGATGCGCCTACAGCTACAATTTTTTCTGTGGTTTTTAATAAGCTTGTTCTATTAATATCTGGCTTTGCTAATACTGCATCTGCAGTTAACTTGGGGCTTATAGGTTTGGGAGTATTGGTTGTTAATCTTTTTCTTCGAACAACGGCATGCGATGCTGCTTTAACTTTATCGGTAAGCATTATTTTGGCCTCTACTCTTTGTTCTGGTGTGTGCAACTCTGGTTTAAGAACTACCTCAACTGCTCCACTTTCTAAGGCACTTAAAGCGGTTTCTGTTCCTTTTGAAGTAAGTGTGGATATTATTATTACCGGGATTGGATGTTGAGACATAATCTTCTTTAAAAAGGTTATGCCATCCATTTTGGGCATTTCAACATCAAGCGTAATTACATCAGGAACCATTTTTTTTATGAGTTCAACAGCCATATACGGATCGTGAGCAGCACCTACAACTTCTATTTCATCGTCTGAATTTAGAATTTCTGTAAGCGATTTACGTACAATGGCAGAATCGTCAACAATTAGTACTCTGATTTTTTTATCCACGTTGTTTTGTTATGTACTTCATAAATACTTCGCCTGTAGAAGTATTAAAATTTATTTTTCTTCCTTTTTCTCCTCCTACACTTTTAGCTACAACTTTAATTTTTAATTCTGATAGCATCTCTATTGCTACCTTTATATTTCTTTCGCCAACACCTAATTTATGATTTAGTTGATTGGCTCCACCAAAGACTTTTGCAACCACATTTTCTCTCTTTGAACCCAACCGTTCCATTTTTTTAAAAAGGGATTCAATGGCAATGTTGCCATATTTTGGTGATGCAAGTTCATTGCCATTCCAAAAGGGGAGCATATAATGGTTAATGCCTCCAATCTTATTAACACTATCATAAAAGCAAACAGCTATACAGGACCCAAGCACTGTTGTAACCAAATGTCCTTCTTTTTTAATAAATAAAGCAGAGGGATATAAATAGTATTTCGGTATGGTTGATTCTGGTATCAATTTAATTAGAAAACTTCTCCTTCACTTTCTTCATCATCATCAAAAAAGAATACATTTCCACTATCAGAAAATGTATGCATATCATCTTTTTCTGCCAATGGAACAGAAACGCCTATGCTACAACCTTTACCAATAATACACTCTACGTGAACAGACCCTTGCAATAATTCTACCTGTGCTTTGGTAACTGTTAGTCCAAGTCCGTGACCCAAATGGCTTTTGGTTACACCCGTATCTAATTGCACAAATCGATCAAAAATAATTTTATAATCACTTTCGTTCATGCCAATTCCTGTATCAATTACATTAATATGTAGCTTGTTGGAATTTTCAATTGAAATATCTAAAATAATGGTTCCTCCTTCTTTGTTATACTCAATGGCATTAGAAACAAGGTTGCCTAAAATAGAACTAAGCAAGTTGGCATCAGTAATAAATGTTAGGTTCTTCTCACATTTTACTTCCGTTTTTAGCCCTTTCTTTTCAATTAAGTGATCGAATTTATTAAGTACACCCGTTGATAAAGAACATACATCTACTGTTCCAAAACTTGGTTGTAATTCACCTGCTTCTAATTCTGCCGCAGTAAAAATATTGCGAAGTTGAAAATCTAAACTAAATGCTTCTTGATGTATTAACTCAGAAGTGTACATTACTTGTTTTAAGTCGCCAGGTTTTTGACTTAATTTATCAGCTAGCCCTAATATTGACGATAGGGGGTTATTGATTTCGTTTCTAATATTAGAAAGAAACTGAGTCTTAACAGATTCTGAATTAATCAGTTTTTTATTAACCTGTTCAAGCTGATCCATAAGCCTTTTTTGTTCTCTTACGGCAGCACGATTTTGTTCAAATCGTTCGCTTAACTCATCAATTATCTGCTGGTCGGTAAGTTTTCTCATGTTGTTATAATTTATTTTCAACAGCCACGTGTAACCGCTTGTAGCAATACGTATTTGTTAAAGCATTAGTTAATCTACAAGTTGGTTTCATAACAGCATTAATTTAAGGAGTATGTTTGTAAATAGTTGGTGCCACTTGCGCTACAGGCGCAATAATGCCTGTAATAGATTCTGAATGGCCTAAAAATAAATATCCTCCAGGTTTAAGCTTTGCACACAAAGCATTTATAACTTTTTCTTGCATAGGTCGGTTAAAATAGATCAGTACATTTCGGCAAAATATTAAATCGAAATCGTTGGAAATATTAACCAAAGGAACTGTTAAATTGAGGCTCCTGTAACGAATATTTTTTTGTAAAATTGGAGCAACCTTTATGGTTTTTTTCTTTCGATCTTTACTTTTTAAAAAGTACTTTCTTTTAAGATTTAAAGGAATTACCTCAATTCTTTTTTCATCATAAACACCTTTTGAGGCTTTTCGTAAAATATCTGTAGAAATATCTGTACCAAGAATTTCATACGTAAAACCGAGATTTTTTTCTATAAATTCTCGCATTTCAATTGCAATGGTATAGGGCTCTTCTCCACTTGAGGCTGCTGCACTCCAAATTTTTAAGTGTCTGTTGTTTTGCGCAAAGGCTGGTAAAAATTCTTTTCTTAAAAAATCGAAATGATGAGGTTCACGATAGAAGTCTGTTTTATTTGTAGAAACCGCATCAATAAAGAACGGAAGTTCTCTAGCCTTTCCTTCATTACTAAATAAGAATGAAATGTACTCTGTAAAATTCTCTAATTTATTTATTTTAATTCTTTTTTGAAGCCTTCCTTCAAGTAAAATTTTTTTAGATTCAGGCATTTGAATGCCATAATTACTATGAATAAATTGCCCCAGCTTATTAAACTGGGGAATTGTTAATTTGGATGCGAAAACTTCATTTGTACTATCCATCTATTTTTTACCCAGATTAAAATTTTTCATATTCATCATCAACCCCCAAATTATCATCCAACTTAATATCAAAACCTGTATTTTTTGTAGGCATTTCGGTTGGTTTAATAGGTTGCTGCTGAACAGGGTTAGGCATATTCTGATTTTGGGCACTAGGGGTGTTTGTGCTAGTTGTTGAAACAATTCCTTTTCTTATAGCTGTATCATCTATTTTAAAGAATGAGATAGCTTCTTTCAGTTTATTCCCTTTATTACTTAAATCATCAGCATTATGCGTAATTTCTTCTGAAGCCGCTGCATTTTTTTGAACAACATTATTTAGCTCTTGCAATGCATTATTAACCTGCTCTGCACCAGAGTTCTGTTCTTTACTTGCTGCTGTAATTTCTTGAACCAATTTAGCTGTTTTATCAATATTAGGAACAATTGCTTCTAATAAAGTGCCTGCTTTTTCAGATATTTTAAGGCTAGAATTAGACAGTTCGTTAATTTCTGTGGCAGCTTGCTGGCTTCGTTCAGCTAATTTTCTTACTTCTGCAGCTACTACGGCAAAGCCTTTTCCGTGCTCACCTGCTCTGGCTGCTTCAACCGCAGCATTAAGCGCAAGTAAGTTTGTTTGACGAGCAATTTCTTCAATAATTGATATTTTATTAGCTATCGTTTTCATTGAACTAACCGTTTGTTCAACGGCAGCATTACCTTCTTTAATATCTTCAGATGCTTTAATGGCAATTTTTTCTGTTTGCTGTGCATTTTCAGTATTTTGCTGAATGTTGGCAGACATTTCTTCCATTGATGCGGCTACTTCTTCGGCAGATGCTGCTTGCTCTGTAGCTCCTAAAGAGGTTTGTCTCGAAGTGTCCTTAATTTTTGTGCTTGAAATGCCAATGGCATCCGAAGTTGCAAAAATTACACCTAGTGCATTCTTCATCCGATCTGTCATTATTAAGAACTGATTAATCATTGCACCAATTTCATCATTGTTAGACACCGTAATTTTTTGAGTTAAATCGCCATTTGCCATAGCTTTAATAATATCGATTGCTTCATTAATTCTTCTGGTGATATTGCCTGAAATAACTAGTGTAATTATTACGGCTAATATAAATACAATGATGGCCGAAACAATAATCGTAGTTTTAGATTGATTAATAATTTTTACTACTTGAATGGTGGCACCTTCAGTTGATTTAATCGCAATAAGCATATCTAAGCTTTTAACTATTGCCTCACTTGCAGGTGCAATGGTAGATTCCATTAAATCTTCTGTTTCAAACATGGTAAGTGGGTCGCTATAACTTTCAAAAGAGGAAAGCGCATCCATTACAGATTTTTGGTTGATCATAATCTGCTCATAATCTGCTAAAATCATGCTAATGGAGTCTTTGGTTTCTTGAGGCCAATTAACCATTAGCGATTCTACTGAACCTTTAATTTCATTATACTTTGTGTCGTGTATTTCAATAAGAAGCACTTTTGTATCTTCTTTTGTGCCTACGTACACCCAATTAAAAGTATATTCTTTCGACTTGGCAATTAATTCATTTAATTGGCCTAGTACAACTACATCTTCGCCTTTACCTG
>CAZQWZ010000139.1:0-7109 GCA_964596935.1 uncultured Roseivirgaceae bacterium | reverse complement strand
ACCCCAGGAAACCAAGCGTAAATAATAGTGAGTGGAAACAGCAGGTAGAACAGCATTGCAAATACTTCGTTAATGGCATTATGTGCAAACATTGCCCAAATTGCTAACGGAATGGTTACAAACGTGCTTAATGCAAGCACTTTATCAAAATACCGGCCTGTTGTTATCAAGAAACGGCCAATGGCCGTAAAAGCCACTGCTAGTCCTAGCCATTTTACCCAAGTGGATACTTTTAGAACCCAAAGGTTAATTTCAAAATTGGCCAATGCATTAAATACTTGAATATTCTCGGTTATATCTGCCAACGCAATTACTAACGGTAAAAAGGCCAACCATTTATATTGGTTCAATTTTGTTATTTCATAAATCGATCGAAGCATAAAAAACAGAAATAGACTGTAAATAACTAAAAATAGCATATCAATTTGCGTAGCAAACAAAATACGTGCGTTGGCTTTTGCAGGAATACTCGCCACGATCATTTGTAGTTCTTCAATGCTACTTCCAAATTCAAGTGCAAGAATCGGCACTTTAAAACCTGCGGTCATCCAAATGTTTGTGGTGTCCACTTTACCCACTACCATCATCCAAAGGCTTATGGCTATTAAAAACAACCCTGTAATAGCCGCTTTAGAAAATACATTTTTCTTAATCATCTAAATTTATATTATGCTCTATAGCAGCGTGAACAAACATTATATTGCCAATTCCTTCATAACCCGCAAAAATTTCCTCTCCTTTTTGTTTTATTCCTTCGTAACCAAATCCTAAGAAAATCAAATCATCATCTTTCGATTTTTGAAGAATAACTTCTTTTACACTCACATCTTCTTTTTGCTCAATCAATTCAATATTGTGTGGAGAAACTGGTAACCTACCAAGCTTAATCATCTCCTTTAATTTAACTTCATATTCCGCAATTTCATCTTCAGGAAATAAGGCTGTAATTTTTAAAGAAGCCCTTTTCCAATCTGGATGACCAATAATTACATAGCCCAAAAGTATCATTAGAGCTGCATTTTCTAAATCTTTTGGGGTAATCCAAATGTGAATGGTATTTCTAACGCCAAAATTCTTTTGGGTAGATGCCAACACACATACATCATAATTAGTAGCTTTAACCAAAGATAAATTCTGAATAATTGACGGCAAAAACTCTGGAGACTCACGTGAGTATTCAAACAATATCGTATTTGTTTCCTTGCCTGATACGCTTGGCAATTGAATGGCTTGCGCCACCGCACTGGTAAAAGAGGGAGAAATAAGCGTATCTAAAAACACATTGCTTTTACTTACACCAGCCATTTTTATTAACCTATCCAATGTTTCTTTGGCTTCTCTGTTTTTTTCTTTTGATAAATACCCTACAATAAAATGCAAATAAGTACCAAATCCTGATCTATATGAAAGCCAGCTCATTAAAGTAAAAGCGGAAGGTCTTTTAAAGAAATCTGGTGAAAGGCAAATTACCGAGGGTCGCCAGTTATCACTGGCTTTTTCGGTTGATTGAATGTACACTTGAAGCCTCCTATTGACCTGATATATAACACCTTGAAAAACTTTAGACATTCCTTTAAAGTTTTTGCGCGTTTTAGAAACCATCAAATACAACCCAACCATAACAATGATGGCTCCAAATGCATATACAGGATCCATTTTAAACATTAGGTAGTTGGTTAAAACAAACCCTAGCAATGATATATACCATTTCGATTTAAAATCTGGTCGGTAAGCTGGATCTGCAGCAAAATGATTTAAAAATGAAATTAAGCAAATGGCGCCATAGGTAACCATAAAAAACATGGATATTACAATGGCTACACTGTTTACACTGCCCATTGCTACAAACAAGGTGGCAATGCCCAAGGTTAATAAAGTCGCATTAAATGGCTCTCCATTTTTACCTTTTATGGCTGATAACCATTTGTTTAGTGAAGATGAAGGAAATGCCTTATCTGCAGATAGAGCCTGCAAAGTTCGTGGGGCAACCATTATGCTGCCTAATGTAGAAGATATGGTAGCAGCAGCTAGCCCAATAGGAATTATCAACCCCCATTTTGCAATACTTTGCATTATTAATTGATCATTATTTAGCTCATCTGGCGTAGCCGAAGTGGTAAGTTTATACGCAATAAATACATAAATTATTAACCCCGAAAATGTGGCTAACAGTGTACCAATAGGAATTGATCTTTTAGGGTTTTTTAAATCACCCGAAAGCCCCACCCCTGCCGTCATACCGGTAAAAGCAGGAAAGCAAATTGCAAACACTTTAAAGAAGTCATCCTGATCATCTACCGTTGAATAAAAATTAAAACCAATGCCGTTTGCGGCTTCGGTGGCACCTCCCATAAAAAAACTTACCAATGATAGAAACAGTATAAAAACCACCACATACAAGGCACTCATACCTAAATTAGCACCTTTGGTAAGCATTAATGCAGCCAAAACACCCAACGCACTTAGGCTAATTATTCGCTTAGTAAGCACAAAATCGTAATTAACTAGCAACCATTCTATAACAGGATCAAATGCTTCGGAAAAAGCTATTAGGTAAAAAGCTACACTCATTGCTTGAGACATGTAAAGCGTTATTCCAATGGCAGCCCCAATGTTGATTCCAAAAGATCGTGAGATAATATAATACTCACCACCGCCTCTTACTCGTTGATTAGTAGCAATTTCTGCTATAGCCATTCCTGTGGGTATGGTTACTAAATGCCCAAATAAGATAATCATTAAAGTGCCCATAAAACCAACATTGGCTACCGCATAGCCAAACCGCAAAAACATAATGGCACCCAATATGGTAGAAATGGCTGTAAAAAAAACAGGAGCCGTTCCAAAACTGGCTTTTTTGTTAACTAAATCTCGCATTTATTTATTCAACTCTATTTATATTATTTAATTCTTTCTAATTTTAAAAATACTATTTTAAAGATGAAGAAACTTTTAAATAAATATAAAAACTATTTTAAAGTTGACTTAGTTATGTACCTAGTGTCAAGTCAAGCATACTTTAGCCGAACCAAGCTTTGATATTTTTGCCCTATACTTCTTTAAAAAATACTTCCGTAGCTATGGCTAGGGGCATATTTTTTGCATTGTCTAGCTCAAAAATATCGGCAACTTATACGACACAGTACACTTGACTTAACACTAGTAATAATTATGATAATCATATTATTCGTGGTTTTCATAGGCATCTAGTTAAATATATACATAATTATAAATGCAACACGCAAATTATAAATGCTCAAAAATGTGGCAACGAATCACACGAAACCGATGAATTTAGAGCCACGGGCGGAATGTTTTCGAAAATATTTGATGTACAGAATAAAAAATTTACAATCGTAAGTTGTTTACAGTGCCACTTTACGGAAATGTATAAAACTCAACTCTAGCAATGATGAGCTTTATTTATTTTACATAACAATAATACAAATTAGAAATTTTGGCTAACGTAATTCTTGTAGATGATAAAGACCACCCCATAGGTACTATGGAAAAGCTAGAAGCGCACCAAAAAGGAGCTTTGCACAGAGCTTTTTCTATATTTCTATTCAACGATAATAAAGAGTTGTTGCTCCAAAAAAGAGCCTCTGACAAATACCATTCTGCCAATTTATGGACGAATACATGTTGCAGTCATCCTGCTCCAGGTGAACATATTACCACTTCAGCCCAAAACCGATTGGTGGATGAAATGGGAATTACTACAAGTTTAAGATCTCTTTTTTCGTTTACCTATAAAACAGAATTTGAAGATGGCCTAATTGAACACGAGCTTGATCATGTATTAATTGGCAACTTTAACTCTACGCCATTACCTAACCCTACTGAGGTAAGTGATTGGCGATATGCCTCACTTAAAGAGATTTCTGCCGATATTAAACAAAACCCGGAAGCATACACATTTTGGTTTAAAGAGATATATAAACGCGTTTTTAAGTACATCTTATCCAATTAATTGATTCCTCTAGTGAAAATTAATTCTCCCAAAAACCACATTACAAAAAAAGAACGTCATTCATGCGAAGGCAGGAACCCATAAATTCAGGACACTAAAGTTATTGCAGATTTCTGCCTCCGCAGGAATGACGTATCTATGGTATATTTTTCCAATTAAAACTATTAATTTTGCGGCTTAATTTTGAAATAAGCAGAGCAAAATGTCAGAGTATAATTTTCAAGAAATCGAATCTAAGTGGCAAAAAATTTGGAGCGATAATGAAGTTTATAAAGCAGAAGTAAATAAGAAGAAACCCAAATTTTATGCACTGGATATGTTCCCATATCCATCAGGTTCTGGCCTGCATGTGGGGCATCCACTAGGGTATATTGCTACTGATATTGTTTCAAGATTTAAACGCCTACAAGGATTTAATGTATTGCACCCCATGGGTTTTGATTCTTTTGGTTTGCCTGCCGAGCAATACGCCATTGAAACAGGGCAACACCCTGCTGTTACTACTGAAAATAACATTAAAAGGTATAAAGAGCAACTTAAAAACCTTGGTTTTTCGTTTGATTGGAATAAAGAAGTACAAACAAGCAGCCCCGATTTTTATAAATGGACTCAGTGGATTACTATTGAACTATTTAATTCGTGGTACGATTTTAAAGAAGACAAAGCCAAACCTATTGCTGAATTAATTGCATTTCTTGAAAAAGAAGGAAATGGAAACATATCCGCATCCTGTTCAGATAACACACCCACAATTCACGAAGCAAGTTGGGCTGATTTTAATGAGAAGGAGAAATCAGAATTTCTCCTTAATTATAGATTAGCATACAGAGCAAACACTACTGTTAATTGGTGCCCAGCACTAGGAACGGTATTATCTAACGATGAAGTAAAAGATGGTTTTTCTGAACGAGGCGGTCACCCAGTAGAAAGGAAAATTATGTCGCAATGGAATATGCGCATTTCAGCTTATGCCGACCGATTACTTAGCGGCCTAAATACGATTGATTGGCCAGAACCTATGAAAGAAATGCAGCGAAATTGGATTGGAAAATCCATTGGTGCTGAGTTTTATTTTGAAGTTGAAAATAGGAATACGAGAATTCATGTTTTTACCACCCGAATTGATACCATTTATGGAGTAACCTATGTAGCCATTGCGCCTGAAAGTGACTTAACGAATACTTTAACTGCCGATGAACAAAAAGAAGAAGTTGATGCGTATGTAAAAGTAGCTAAAAACCGGTCTGAACGAGAACGTATGAGCGATGTGAAAACCATTTCAGGAGTTTTTACAGGCAGCTATGTGATCCATCCATTTTCTGGTCAAAAACTGCCAATTTGGATAGCTGATTATGTTTTAGCAGGCTATGGCACTGGTGCCGTAATGGCTGTTCCAGCTGGGGATCAACGTGATTATGCCTTTTCTAAGCATTTTAACTTACCAATACTTCCTATTAACAACTCAGCCAATATTGAAGAAAAAGCCGATTCTACCAAAGAAGGGAAAATGATTAATTCAGGGTTTCTTAATGGATTAGGGTATGAAGAAGCAAGCAACCTTGCCATAGAGAAATTAAAGGAATTAGGGATTGGTAATGCCAAAATTCAATACCGTATGCGCGATGCCATTTATGCACGTCAGCGCTATTGGGGTGAGCCATTCCCATTATATTATAAAGATGGCATTCCTACTCCTCTTCCGTTAGAAGATTTACCACTTGAATTACCAAGTATAGATGAGTACAAGCCAACCGAAAGTGGCGAGCCACCACTTGGTAGAGCCAAGGATTGGAGATACCAAGGAAAATATGAGTATGAATTAAGCACTATGCCAGGTTGGGCAGGTTCTAGTTGGTACTTTTTTCGTTATATGGACGCTCATAATAAAGATGAATTTGTTAGCAAGGAAGCACAGCAATATTGGCAAGATGTAGATTTGTACATTGGCGGATCAGAGCACGCTACAGGCCATCTACTCTACTCCCGTTTCTGGACTAAATTTTTGTATGATTTAGGACATGTAACTGTTGAAGAACCCTTTAAAAAATTAGTAAACCAAGGAATGATCCAAGGTAGATCCAATTTTGTGTATGCAATTCGTACTGTTTTTAAAGATATTCATCCCGATTTTAAACATGTTGAATTACCAGAAATATTCGTTTCTAAAAATCTTAGAGATCAAATTTTAGATAACCAACAACATATAGAAAACAGAGAATACATACTTAGTATTATTGATTATGAAATTGAAAAACTAAATGATGCCAACCCAGGCTTAAATTTAACTTTTGAAAACATTGACCTTAAAGTAATTTCAGAAATTCATGTGGATGTTGCTTTTGTTAAAAATGACATTTTAGATGTAAAAGCATTTAAAAATTGGCGCCCAAGCTTAAAAGGAGCTATTGTAATACCCGAAAGATCTGGCGAATATATCTGTGGTTTCGAAGTTGAAAAAATGTCGAAATCGAAGTATAATGTGGTTAACCCAGATGATATGATAAGCCAATTTGGGGCAGACACACTTCGATTATACGAGATGTTTTTAGGGCCGATAGAGCAATTTAAACCTTGGAACACCAACGGAATTGATGGGGTTTATAAGTTTTTACGAAAATACTGGAACTTGGCTCATCAAGGAGGTTCGTTTAATGTTTCTGAAAATGAAGCTTCTCCAGAATCGTTAAAAGCATTGCACAAAACCATTAAAAAAGTGCAAGAAGATATTGAAAATCTATCCTTAAATACTTCGGTAAGTGCTTTTATGATTTGTGTAAATGAGTTTACAGCTCAAAAATGCAATAACCGAAAAGTGTTAGAAGATCTAACTTTAATTCTATCGCCATTTGCACCACATATTACAGAAGAAATGTGGCATTTATTAGGGCATAAAGAATCTATAAATAGAGCTAGCTACCCTGCGTTTAATGCAGATTATCTTAAAGAAGATAGTTACGATTTTCCTATTATGGTAAATGGAAAAATGCGAGCTAAAATGAAATTTTCGTTAGATATGCCTCAAGAGCAAATGAAAAAAGAAGTGTTAGCAAACGAAATCATCCAAAAATGGTTAGAAGGCAAGCAACCTAAAAAGATAATTATTGTGCCTAAAAAGATTGTGAATGTAGTGGTGTAA
>CAZQWZ010000138.1:0-7134 GCA_964596935.1 uncultured Roseivirgaceae bacterium | reverse complement strand
AATTTTGCTGCTTGGCTTTGGGCGAAGCCCATTGTTTATAATCGCCATAATCGTGATTACCTAAAATGGAATATGCGCCTAAAGGAGCTGATAGCTTAGAAAACATTTCTTTATATTCGCTTACTTCACTGGTTTCATTATTTACTAAATCGCCTGTAAACATAAAGATGTCAGGTTTTTCGGCCATCATTAGATCAATACCACCTTGCACGGCTGTTTTATCATAAAAGCTACCTGAGTGAATATCTGATAATTGACCAACCGTAACGCCATCAAATGCTTTGGGCAAATTAGGTATTACCACTCGCTTTCTTCTAACTCGGTAATCGTAAGCGCCTGATAATATACCAAACCCCAAGGTTGCCACAGGCAAGGCAATGGCTGCTATAGATGCTTTTGCTAAAAACTCCGAACGAGGAATAAACTTTCCAATCTTAGAAGTTTCTCTTTCCTTTCTCTCTTTTCTTTTTAGCCACTTATAAAATCGAATGCCATCATCTAGCAATAAAAAGAGTACCGCAAATATTTTTGAGAGGTAATCGATCATAATTATCAATCCTACATAGCGTTGCACAGCTTGGGGCACAAAATGGAGTCCGAAAAATTTCCATTGTGCCAGTACTAACATAACTGCTGCTGTAATAACCCAATAGAATATCCAGATTGCTCTTTTTACATTCCAGTCTTTGGTAATAACCTTTACCGCTTGGAATACATACCAATCGATAAGAAATATTAAAAGCAGAACGATGTATATCATATAGTTATTTTGTCATTCCTGCGTAGGCAGGAATCCGTTTAATGTTTGACAGATTCCTGCCTACGCAGGAATGACGTAAAGTGAACGTTATCGCGAGGCACGAAGCAATCTCTTAAGTACTAACAGATTGCTTCGTGCCTCGCAATGACGTATTTGTGTGCCTTGCAATTACGGTATTATTTAATAACCATTAGCAATCTTTTCTTCCTTTTTATCTGCAAACCAATACAGTACTTTATCGAAGAAAAGGTACATTACTGGAACGATGATTAGGGTTAAAAAGGTTGCAAAAGTTAATCCAAATATAATGGTCCACGACATAGGACCCCAGAAAGCAACGTTATCTCCTCCAATAAAAAAATCAAAATCATACTCTTGAAAGAATTTAATAAAGTCGATATTTAAACCTGTTGCCAAAGGAATAAGACCCAGAATGGTTGTGATGGCCGTTAATAAAACTGGGCGTAGCCTTGTTTTGCCTGCTGCAATAATTGATTCAATAATATCATTCATTGATAGCCTTACTTCTTCCCCAAGTTCTTCTCTCCTCCTTTTTCGTGTTAACTCAATATAATCGATTAATACGATGGCATTATTTACCACAATACCTGCGAGTGAAATTATGCCGATCATTGTCATCATAATTACAAAATCCATTTGAAATGTAACCAAGCCCATAAATACCCCAATGGTACTAAATAATACGGAGGTCATAATTATGATGGGGGCAGTAATTTTATTAAACTGCGCTACAATAATTAAGAAAATAAAGAATAACGCTACAAGCAATGCATTACTTAAAAAAGCCATTTCTTTGGCTTGCTTTTCTTGCTCGCCACCAAACTTAAATTCGTAACCCGCAGGCATATCAAAATCAAGCAAAGCTCTTTTTATCTCATCGTTAACCACCGTTGCATTTGCAGAACCAAGCACATTGGAGTATAAAGTAATTACCTTTTTTAAATCCTTTCTTTTTACAGAACCGTAGGTATTACTTAACCTTGTTTTAGCCAATGAAGCAATTGGTACTTGATGCATTTCTCCATTATTGGGATTTTTAAATGTTATATTCATATTGATTAATGCATCAATATCATACCTATATTTCTCGCTTAATCGAAGCTGAATTTCATAATCATCCTCCCCTTTTTTATATTTAGATACTTCTTTACCAAAAATGGCTGTTCTAAGTTCACTTGCAATAGTAAAAGTTGAAATGCCAAACCTCCTAGCTTTATCACGGTCAATATCTATAATTAATTCTGGCTTACCTGTTTGCAAATCGGTTTTCAATTTTTCAATTCCGTCTATTTCTGCCTCATTAATAAACCGCTTCATTCGGTCGGTTAGTTCTGCTAATTTTTCATAGTCATCGCCAGATACCTCAATATCAATAGGCTTGCCTACAGGTGGCCCTGCGGCATCTTTGTCAACGGTAATACTTACGCCAGGGTAGCCTCTCATAGCGGTTCTAATTTCTTCCATTACCTCGCTGGTTACAATACCACCTCTATATTTCATCTCTACAAAGTTGAGGGTAATGCGCGCTTTATTTGGGCTATCGCCTTGGCCAATTGCCGAGGGATCGTTTGGGTCGGAGGTGCCCTGCCCTACATTGGTTACAATGGATTCAACAATATGCGCATAAGGCTGCACTAATTTTTCTATTTTTTCATTAATTTTTAAGCTAAAATCATTGGTAGTTTCAATATCAGTACCAATCGGAAACTCAATAAAAATATTTACATATTTAGGTTGGTTGATGGGGAAGAAAATAACATTAGGTGCAAATGTTACCAGTAAACCTAAAGATAAAAAGAGCAGACCAACGGTACTAAAAAAGAATAAATAGCTTCTCCGAAGGGCTACCCGTATCGTTTTTTCATAGAGCACTTCTAGCCAAGGTAAAAAATAATTTTGAAACCTACGTGCAATAGGGGTTAAGACGTACGTGTTTAATACTAACAATAATGCGTATGCTATTATTAAGTTACCAAATACCGTAAATTTTAATACTAATAATACCGCACCAATAATCGCCAGTATTATAAAATTGCGAATAACCTTTTTATAATCAATCTTGCTATTGTCATCTACTCTCATAAATAGTTTTATAAAAGCAGGGTTAATAATTAAAGCAACAAACAACGAAGAACCAAGGGTTATGATTAACGTAATGGGCAAGTACTTCATAAACTCACCCATAATACCTGGCCAAAAAGCCAAGGGTAAAAAGGCTGCCAATGTAGTGGCGGTTGACGTTATAATAGGCAGGGCTACCTCTCCTACTCCGAGTCGAGTTGCTTTTATAGGCGAATACCCTTTTTCCATTAAACGATACACGTTTTCAACCACTACAATGCCGTTATCTACCAACATGCCTAGTGCCATAATAAGGGCAAAAAGTACCATCATATTTATGGTAATACCTAGCACCCCTAGTATTAAAAATGACATAAACATAGAAAGCGGAATGGCCATACCCACAAAAAGTGCATTACGTGTTCCTAAAAAGAAAAGCAAAACCAGCACAACCAATATTACTCCGAATATAATGCTGTTTTCCAAGTTAGAAACCATTTCCCTTGTTTGTTTCGATTGGTCGTTGGTTACTACTATTTCTAGCCCTTCAGGAAATACATCTTTCTTAGCGCGCGCTAAAAGCAACCCAATTTTATCGGTGGCCATCAGTAAATTTGCGCCACTCCTTTTTACCACATCCACCATAATTACAGACTTATTACCTAGTCTGGCATAATTGGCTTTTTCTTTATAATCAAAATTAACGGTAGCCACATCTCGCAAATACACAATATTACCCTCTTCGTGCTTTATTATTACATCTAACAGTTCTTCTGGTTCTTTAAATTCACCATCAATCCGAACTGTTCTACGAACTCCTCCTGAGCGGTAACTACCGCCCGACATCGTAACATTTTCCGATGCAATAGCATTTTCTATATCTCCAAAATTAAGATCCATCGCCTCTAGCTTAAAAGGATCAACTCCAATTTTTACTTCTTTTTCGTCTAAGCCGTGGATTTCTGCTTTCGATATTTCAGAAAATTTCTCCACTTCATCTTTTAAGTACTCGGCATACTCTTTAAGTTGATCTACTGAAAAATTGCCCGATAAATTAATGTTTAGGATAGGAAATTCGCTCATATCCATTTCAAAAATATTGGGATCACGATCTAGGTCAGATGGCAATTCTGCCTTTGCCTTATCAACCGCATCTTTTACTTTGGTAAGTGCATCTTCCACTTCGGTAGCCGTAGTAAATTCTACTACAATAGTGGAGTAATCTTGAATAGAGGTTGACGTAATACTCTCAATAGATGAAATAGTATTAAGCTCTTTTTCAATGGGTCTTGTAATAAGGTTTTCTATATCTTGAGGTGAGTTACCTGGGTGAGTTGTTCCTATATAAATTTTGGGAACTTTTACTTCCGGAAAATTCTCTTTTGGTAAAGAAATATAGGTACTGATACCCATTATTACAATAAGAACTGTTAAGAACAAAACCGTAGTTGTGTTATTAACCGCCCAAGTGGTTAGCTTAAAATCCTTATCAATTTTTATATTATTTTTCATACTATCTCTTCTATGTAAACTGTTAAACAAACGTCATTCAGAACCTGCCTGTACTGCTGTTTCGGCAGGCATGCGAAGTAAAGAATCTCATCAAACAATACTTAGATTTATAATCTTTTAGAGATTGCTTCGTGCCTCGCAATGACGAAATATTTTTTAGTTTAATTTATTCAGCTATTTTAACGTGAGAACCATTTGAAATATCATAGATGCCTTTATCAATAATTACATCTCCCTCAACCAAGCCAGATAACACTTCGGTATTAATACCCGATGTTAAGCCCAAGGTTACATCTGTTCTAATGGCCACGTTACTTCCTTCCGATTGTTTTAGCTGATACACAAAAACACCTTTACTATCAGTAAAAATAATATTAGTTGGCACCGTTAATGCATTTTTATTTTCATAATCTGCCACGCTAATCACCGCCACCATATTCGGTATAATTTTATTACCTGAAGGAATTATAATTTCCAATTCAAATGTTCTGTTTTTAGGTTCAATTACTTGACCTATGGCCGAAATTTTAGCCGATATGCTATCTCCCGTTGAAGGAAAATAAATCTCAACTTCTTGGTTTGGTTCAAATTTTCCTACGTAAGACTCTGACACAGTAGCTTTAATATACATATCCGCCAAACTAACCAATCTCAATATAGGCTGGCCAGGTTGAATAATCTGCCCTACTCTTACATCTACTTTATCGATGGTTCCTGTAAATGGTGCAGTAATAACAGTTTTAGCTAATTGCGATTTAGCTGTTGCCAATTTTCGCACTAACGAATTTTTATTATTCTTTGCTTGTAAGTACTGTACTTCAGAACCAATATTTTTATCCCAAAGCTTTTTCTGCCTTTCGTAAATTGTTCGAGCTAAATCCAACGATGTTCTAAGTTCAGCAATATTATTACGCATAACTTCTGCATCTTGAACCACTAGGGTCTGTCCCATTTTAACTTTTTCGCCTTCCTTAACCAAAACTTTAGTTACTCTAGCAGGTGTTTCTGGCGAAATAGAAATATTTCCTCTTGATTTTACTGCACCTCTTACTTCAATAATGTGTTGAAAATTAATTGACTTAAGTTTAAAAGTTGTAACCAACGAACGGTTATCGTTTATTTGAAGCACACCGGCAGCTTCCAGCTCAACTTTAAGTTCGTGTACTTTAGCTTTTTGAGCAGCCAGTTCAGTTTTTGCTTCTTCGTAATCTGAAAGCTTTTTATCTAAATCAGTTTTGGGCTCGCAGGCAGCAAATGTGATTACTGTTACTATTAATATAATTCCTAATTTTTTCATAATTCTAGTTCGTAGTCTCCTACTTATAATAATTTTCCTATAGATTTTTTGTAATCAACTTTTGCAATTAATGCATTATATAATGCTACAAAAAAGTTGGTTTGAGCTTGTTTATAATCAGCATCGGCATTAATAACTTCTAAATTAGAACCAACACCTGCCTGATACTTTTCTTTGGTTACTTCATATACTTCTTTCGAAAGATCCATATTTTCTTGTTGAGATGTTAGAATGGCAATGGCATTATGCAGTTTTACTTTTGAATCTCTCACTTGTAAATCCATACTGCGTTCCATCTGGTTAAAGCTATTTTCAATTTGGTTTATTCTAAGTTTTTTTTGCTGATTTATATAATGCTTTTGAAGGCCATCAAAAACAGGTATTTTCATTCGTAATCCAATAAATCCGAAGTTATACCACTCATTTGTAAGGTCGAATATATTAGAAGTCACCCCTGTTCCTAAATTTGCACCCACAGTAGCGTATAAATCCAAACTTGGCATGTATTTAACATTATTTAGTTTTTTATCTAAAAATGCCAATTGCTGATTGGTTTGTAAAATCGAATATTCAATACGATCTGAATACGTAAATGATTCTTCTTCACTATCATCAAACATAGCGGCATTAAGTTCATCTGTTAGCACCAAGGGCTCAGTTATAGGTAAGCCCAGTTGATAGCTCAAGTTGGCCC
This sequence comes from uncultured Roseivirgaceae bacterium, assembly GCA_964596935.1. Classification (GTDB taxonomy): domain Bacteria; phylum Bacteroidota; class Bacteroidia; order Cytophagales; family Cyclobacteriaceae; genus JAKISE01. The sequence continues at coordinate 789 of CAZQWZ010000138.1, read as the reverse complement.
GTGTAATTTGCAACGATTGCGTTGCATTGTTTTTCTGAACTTTGATATTATTAAATTGAACCTTGCTACGGCTTACATCAATTTTTTCAGCAAAACCACTCTTATACATTTCTGTGGTTTCTTGTAATAAAGTATCTAGTCTGCCAAAATTCTTATTAATTAGTTCAAGCCTAAACTCCGATACCAGTACGGCATAATATGATTTAGACACCATTTCGGCAATATCAATTTTTGTTTTAACAAGTTCTTTTGAAGACAGTTGTTTAAATGTTTTAGCACCATCTAACCCAACAAAAAATGACCCATCAAAAATCATTTGTGTTAACGAAAGTGTAGCACTACCCGAATACTTTGTTCCAAATTGCACAGGAACCTCTGGTTCTGGGCTTCCAACAATTTCTCCTGGAAGAAACGAAGTCGGCAACTCAAAATTATTAGCGATATCAACCCCTCCATTTATTTGTGGCATCCCTGTAGCAATAGTTTCAGATACTTTACCATCCGAAATTTGCTCAGCCAATTTCGCATTAACAACCTCTGGGTTATGCTCTAACGCATATTCAACTGCCTGCTCCAACGACATTTGTTGTGCTTCTTGTGCAAAAGCAAAAAGCGCAATAAAAGACAAACCCAATGTAAATAATAGTTTCTTATACATAGCAAATAACTAATTTTCCTTTTTATATTTTTCGTACAACTTAACCCCTTTTACCGTAAGTAAACCATAGATATAATGATCAAACATTTGCACATGTACTTCGGTAATATCAAATTCTTCTTTTGGAAATG
>CAZQWZ010000137.1:0-7188 GCA_964596935.1 uncultured Roseivirgaceae bacterium | reverse complement strand
CAATTTTTTTATCATCGAGCATTACGGAGTAACTAATTCGATTAATAACCAAATTTCCCATTTCCAACACCCCCTTCTGTTCGTCTTTCCTTTCAGATCTTTTAAAATAGGAATTCACTCGGCTAATGAGCGCTCTCGGCTTAATAGGCTTAGAAATAAAATCATCTGCACCAGAATCAAATGCAGCTACTTCAGAGTATTCTTCGATACGGGCCGTTAAAAAAATAATGTGGGCTTTAGATAACTCAGGCTCTTGGCGCATAAGCCTACAAGCTTCTACACCATCCATTCGAGGCATCATTATATCTAAAATAATTAACTCGGGCAGCTTTAATTTTGCCACTTCGAGGGCTTCAACACCATCCGATGCTTGAAAAACCGCATATCCTTCTTTAGAAAGATTATAGGATAACAAACCTAAAATATCTTCATCGTCATCTACAATAAGTATTTTGTGTTTTGTATTTGGCATATCGCTTTTTTACAAAAATATAACTAAACATTAATGTGATTCACCCTACTGTATTACCATATTGTTAACAATATAATTATTTCGGGTATTTTTCTTTCCAATGCAATATAAATGTACTCAAATCATCTTCAAACTCATTGGTTAATTGTTTATCAAATTCGTGTTGCCGTTCTCGATATTTTAAGAATGAGATAAACCCTGCATTATTAATTTCTCTAGTTTTAAGCAACCGTTGATATCTATCAGAATTTATAAAACTTACGGTATCAATATTTGCACTGAATAAAACCAAGAAATTTTTCTTCGCACTCTCCTTTTCTTCTATTGGAAGGCTTTCAATTCCACTATAAATACTATCTAATTTAGTAGCACCCAATACCATGTACTGGGTAAACTTATCTCTATCACTAAGCCTATTTGAGTATTCATTTACTTCTTGGGCATTATTCCCATACTTTATTTTCAAAAACTCGAGGGCTCCTTTTGTTCCTACAAACGATGCTAGGTTTTCGTTAAAAGTCATACTGTCTGGGATAAACAAAGTGCCGTGCGTTAACTCATGAATAAGCGTATTGCTCATAGTGCCCACCGAGCCATTTAGCATATTGAATAACACAGGATCTTTAAACCAGCCTAAAGTTGACCAGCCACTTACCGATGAGACCTCCACATCAAACCCCTGCTCTTTTAACTCTTTTGCTAATCCATTTGCTTTTTCTATTTCGAAAAATCCTTTATAGGAAAAGCTACCTATGATAGGAAAAGACCACTCTTTGGGTTCAAATTTGTAAGGATTGCAAGCAGTTACTACCCATAAAATATCTTTCCCTTTTTGATCAAAATAAGTAGTGTAATTTTCATTAGCCGTTAAGCCTAACGAGTTAAAAGCAAATGTTCTAACTTCATTAACAATACGCAACTTTTGTTTTACACTATCTGCAATAGTTGGGTTTTCTAAAACTTCAACAATAGGTTGTGCATTCCATAAAACTTTAAACTGCCCTTTACCTTGGCCTATTCCATAACCAATTAGTTCGTGAAAATAAATTACTATTAAAAGCAAGACCGACAATGTAGACCAAATTATTTTTTTCTTCATATTATTTCACGCAAAGAATAGAAAAAAAATCGCAAAGAACGCAAAGGATTATAAGTTATTGACAATTCTATGGATACCTTCCTTTAATACATTATTGTTAAAATTAATTAGCAGTGCCAATTTTAAATTAGATAGTTTTAAATAAGTAAGCGTTTGTGCAAAGTGTACTGGTGCAAGGTTTTCAATAGATTTAACCCGCATTCCAAAACTTCTCAAAAAAAGTAGCAATAAACAGCTAACTTTTTAAAATAGCAATACAATATTGAACGAATAGTTAAAATTGCAATTAGCTAATTAACAACAAGTTATATTTTAGTTAGATGGAATTATTCACCATAAAAGCAAATTATGTTTGTAGGTAATTGATTTTCAATAATTACCTTGTTGTTTATTAGAAGATCTAATCTATACCCAACATCTTGCTTTACATTTTTGTAAATAAAGGGCATTGCAATTTGTTGTTTTACATCAAACCCCATCTCTCGTAGATCAAATGCAAGTGCATTTTCATAGGCAGATTCCAGCAAACCAGTCCCAATTGTTTTATGCTATTCAATAGCTGCGCCAATTACTTTGTACGAAATTTTATTCTCTGTCATGTTTGTAATTTCGAGTTTATACAAAGATGGCAAACTTTTACTTTGCTCTCTTTACGAATTAAATTTTTGCGTACTTTGCGTGAAAACAGTAAAGTTTATAAATTCTATTTGCCTACCACTTGATTTCTCAATATCTTACCTTTCTTTTGCAATCAAAACAATGACTAAACTATGAGCGAGCAATCCGAAAAACTAAAAGCACTACAAATAACCATTGATAAACTTGAAAAAGCGTATGGTAAAGGTGTTGTTATGAAACTAAGTGATGAAAAAGTGATGGATGTTCCTTCCATTTCTACAGGCTCGCTTGGGTTGGATATTGCCTTGGGAATAAATGGAATTCCTAGAGGTAGAGTAACTGAAATTTATGGGCCAGAATCATCGGGTAAAACCACCTTAGCGATGCACTGTATTGCGCAAGCGCAAAAAGCAGGCGGACTAGCTGCTTTTATAGATGCCGAGCATGCTTTTGATAAGCAATATGCCGAAAAATTAGGTATCCAAACTGAAAATTTACTTATCTCACAGCCTGATAATGGAGAGCAAGCACTTGAAATTACAGAGCATCTTATTCGCTCGGGAGCTATTGATATTATTGTAATTGATTCGGTAGCGGCACTTGTGCCCAAAGCTGAACTAGAAGGCGAAATGGGCGATAGTAAAATGGGGCTTCAAGCTAGATTGATGTCGCAAGCATTAAGAAAACTTACAGGCACAATTAGCAAAACGGGTTGTTCTTGTATTTTTATCAACCAGTTACGTGAAAAAATTGGGGTTATGTTTGGCAACCCAGAAACCACTACAGGTGGTAATGCTTTAAAATTTTACTCTTCGGTTAGGTTAGATATTAGACGAATTGGGCAAATAAAAGACAACGAAAACAATGTAATTGGAAATAGAACACGTGTTAGAGTTGTAAAAAACAAAATGGCGCCTCCATTTAAAGTGGTAGAGTTCGATATTATGTATGGGTTAGGCGTTTCTAAAGCTGGAGAAATTTTAGACCTTGGTGTTGAACTTGAAATAGTTAAAAAAGCAGGCTCTTGGTTCTCGTATGCTGGCAATAAATTAGGCCAAGGCCGAGATTCTGTAAAAGCTTTAATTGAAGATAATCCAGAATTAATGGATGAACTAGAAGCTAAAATTAAAGACAAAATTAATGGTGATTCAGACGATTCTGAATCTGAAAAAGACTAGTAATAATTCTATAATAAGGTTATCCATTTAAAGCCTAGAGAATGTATTTGAATTAAATAACATCAAATATATGGTCATCCTGAATTTATTTCAGGATCTAAGGGCTCGTTTTGACCAGATTCTGAAATAAATTCAGAATGACGTGTTTATTAGTCTATTCGGGACTTAAATGGATAACCCTATTCTATAATTTAAAGAAAGACATTCTTTTCTGTAGCTTCTCAGTCTGAAGAACCAAATTATCTGATTGGGTTTCCATAACTTGAGAAGCTTCAGAATTTTGTTGCGTAATATCGTTTAAGTTTTGTGCAAACTGACTAACCAATTCCGTAGAGTTTTTTTGCTCTAGCGATGCCTCTGAAATTCCTTTTACTAGCTCCATTGTTTTTTCAATATCGGGTAAAATAGCATTTGTTTTATTCCCAGTATCTCGTTCAATTTCTAAGCTAATATTAGCCATTTTAGTAATTTGCTCAGCCGATTCTTGGCTTTTTTCTGCCAGTTGCTGTACTTCTTTTGCTACTACTGCAAATCCTTTACCATGCTCTCCTGCCCTTGCGGCTTCTACTGCAGCATTTAATGCTAGCATATTGGTTTGAGAAGCTATTTCATTAATAAGCTCAGTTTTTTCAACAATCGCCTCAACCCCTAAGAGGGTTTTGGATGAAATCTCTGATATTTCTCTTACACCTCTACCTACCGAATCTGCAATTCGGCTAGTTTCATTAGCTCGCGATGAATTTAATTCTGTATTACTAGCCAATTCTTGGAGCGATGCCGAAATTTCTTGTGCAGCACTTGCTTGTGAAGATACTCTATTACTTAACTCTTTGGCAATAGATTTTACTGTGTTACTTACGTCTCCAAATTCATTCGTAATGGTATTCACATCACCCATTACTTCTTTAAGTTTCCGAACAAGACTGTTCATATAGTTAGTTATCTCTCCTATTTCGTTTTGCTCTAAGTTTTCTAATTCTGTAGATATATCTCCAGAAGAAACACGTTCTATATAAACTCTTATACGATTTATGCTTTTAACAAATCGAGTTGATATAATATATAAAAGGATAGAAATAGAGCCTAATAGAATAAGCGTTCCATAAAGCATCATATTCTTTACCATAGTGGATGCTCTTACTACAATATCCGCAAATTCAGCTCCGTTTTTTTGCAACTTTCTTGTTAACTTATCATTCTGTTCTAAAAAATCTCCAATATCAACTTCTCCATTATTGTAAGCGACAATGTGTTTGTTAGCATTTTCAATATCAACAATATCTTCTCGTGCAAGTTCAAATGCTCTACTAAAACCCATTACCCCAAACATCCATTTTTCAAAAGCACTGGTCATGTCTAATACCTCTTGCGGCTTGGTCACCATTACATCTAACACTTGAATAACACCGCTATTTAAAATTTTATCCCCTTCTCTATCAAGTACATAGCCCAAGCTACTATTTGTTGATGCCACAAGTTTAAGCTCAAAAGACCTAGCAACAAGTAATTGTGTTAACTCGGCATGATCTCTTTCAATTTTTTGCATTGTACTTATTTTTCCCATTTCGAACATTAAGAACAATACAATGAAAACAAAAAGAACAAATACAAAATTGGCTTTTAAGGCCTGTTTTTTTAAGAGAATTTTTCATATTGAGATAAATACAGTCTATGTATAAACACTAAATATAATTAAAATTTACAGAAAAGAATATTGCACTTAAATTACATTTCTTAGTCTATGTTTGAGAAATAGCGAATAGCATTATATTTATAGCTAGTTCAATAAATTTTTAGAATTGAAGTTCAATAAATATATTCTAATTCTTAGTTTCATTTTTGTTCCCCTTGGTGCAATAAATGCCTATGCACAACAAACTGATATTGATAGCTTAAAGTATAAATTGGCTAAAGCTGATGGCTTTAATCGTATAGCCATATTAATAGACCTAAGTTGGTATTATAAAAATATTGCGGCTGATACTTCGTTAATTTATGCCAAAGAAGCGGTTAAACTAGCCACAAGCGAAAGCCCCAAATTACAAGCAGAAGCAAATAATAGCTTAGGAAATACCTTTCAGGCGCTTGCGCATTATGATAGCGCAATGATCTACATAAATAAGTCGATTAGATATAAAATTAACAAAACAGATTCTACAGATTTAGCCATAAGCTTAAATAATAGAGGGATTATTTATGATGAAATGGGGGAGTTTAATAATGCGCTAGAATCCTATTTTCAAGGGTTAGAAGTTGCCCATGCAAAAAACGAAATGCTTATTAAAGCTAATATACTTGGCAATATCGGCATCGTATATAAAAAACAAAAAGCTTATGATGATGTTGTTAATTACTATCAAAAAGCCCTTTCCATTTACAATAATCTTGATAATCAGTTTGGTATAAGTGTTACTTCTGGCAATCTTGGCTCGGTTCAATTGCAAACTAAGCAGTTTATTAAAGCAATCGAGAACTCTAATAAAGCAATTATAGGATATAAAAAATTGGGATATTTGAGATACGTGCCCTACTCTTTAGGCAATATTGGTATTGCTTACGATAGCCTTTTACAATTTGACTTAGCCGAAAAATATTATTTGGAGGCAATAGAAAAACATATACATCATCAAAATGATTATGAAGCTAGCTACATTTCAAAAAATCTTGTTTACCTCTACATTCAATTAAATAGACTTACTGAAGCAAACAAATATGCAGACCAAGCCATTGAACTAGCAAAAAATATAAAGGCGAAGGAAATGCTTAAAGATGCCTATTTATCAAAATCAAAAGTATTGCTAAAGCAAGAAAAATTTGAAAATGCTTATGCCTATTTGCAAAAACATAAAGCTTTAAACGATAGCCTTTTCGAAGAAAATAAAGTGAATGCCATTTTCGAACTTCAAACAAAATATCAAACAAAAGAAAAGGAAAATGAAATTCTGAAAAAGGGAAATACCATTGAAAATCAAAAATTATTGCTTCAAAGAAATACAATTATAATTATTGGCCTTATTCTTTTGGCTTTTCTGTTGATATTGCTAGGCTATTTATATAAAAATAGGCTTACAAAAAAGCAGCAATTAACACTTCAACAAAAAGAAATTGAGTTTAAAGAAGCCCAACTGAACGCCATTATTGCTACGCAAGAACAAGAACGCACCCGATTTGCTACCGACTTACATGATAGTTTTGGGCAAACCATATCCATATTAAAAATGAATATAGAAATGGCCCAAAAACAGTTTACTCAAACTAATGAATCTGAAAAACTATATAGCGAATCTAAAATAATGCTTGCCGAAATGTATGATGAATTAAGAGGAGTTTGTTTTAATTTAATGCCTACCACCCTCATAAAAGTGGGACTTGTTGATGCCGTTTCGGAATTTGTTTATAGAATTAATACTTCAGGAAAAATTAAAATTGAAGTAAATAATTATGGCTTAGAAAACCGATTAGAAGAACTATCAGAAATTTCTATTTATAGAGTTGTGCAAGAATGGGTAAACAATATACTTAAATATAGTAGTGCTAAAAACGTAACAATTCAGTTTACTACTGATGAAAATGAATTGACCTTAACCATAGAAGACACAGGTGTTGGATTTGATATAGAGGAGCTCGAAAACAGTAACGGAAATGGTTGGAAAAACATAAATTCAAGAGTTAAACTACTAGGTGGTACGGTTGAAGTAGATTCTACTCAGGATCATATAGGCACAATTCTTATTCTAAATGTGCCTCTCAACTATTTATAAACCTATCTAACTAGATATACTAAGCTCAGCCTAAAACGCTCGGCTTTGTAGAATGATTAA
>CAZQWZ010000136.1:0-7221 GCA_964596935.1 uncultured Roseivirgaceae bacterium | reverse complement strand
GCATCCTTAGGTTCTGACACAAATTCAGGATGAGCCTATATTTGATGTTATTTAATTCAACTATATTCTCCATGCTTTAAATGGGTAACTCTATTAAGTTTTATAACCCGCAACGCCCTTCATTCTTGGCAAACGCTCGAATACTGCAAACTTATAATCAAATGCTAAAATGCCGGCAAATGGCAATGATGCTAAATACAACAAAGCTATTACCCAATTGCCAGTTAATACATACACCAGATAAGCTTGTAAAGAAAATATAGTGGATGCCAGTACTAAGTTTATCGCACTTTTTACAGAAGCATAAAAGTGAATATCGGTAACAACTTTATTGATTAATAAACTCAAAAGTTTATAGCCAATAAAGCTATTAATATAACCATATAAAAAAATGGGAAACATTGTTATCCTATAAAATAAAGAAGGGAGAGCAGCAACAGGTTCTTGTTTTGCAATCTCAGGGATTTTGTAGTCGTCATCTTTATACTTCTCAGATATTTCATCAATCAATGCTTTATCTGCTTCAAATTGCTTACGCAAATTACTGGCGTTAGCAGTACGTGTACTTAACCATTCATTTTCAATGTGTTCGTACGATTTAGAAGGCCTAATCGAGAGCACTTCCTTATCCAACTCGCTAAAAATGTCTGTTACAAGAGTTTGGTAAGCTTTATTTGGGTTTTCCTTGAATAGCTCGGTATATTCTTTAAGATGAATAGGTTTTCCAAAATTTACCATAACATCAGAACGAGATCGAGTATGCCTACCGTAATTTATCCCGATTGGCACAACAGCCAAATCTAATTTGAAATTACTTGCTTCCATTGTGGCAAAAGCTATACGAGCAATACCTTTTTGTAAGGGTCTTAAGGCTCGCCTTAAATTATGATTCCCTTCAGCAAAAATTACCAATGGGTTTAATCCTTTAGTTAAAATTTTAACACATTTAGCAATTATTTCATCATTTTTAGCAACTGCTCTTAGGCCATCTCTCGCCCTATAAATTGGCAGCATAAAAAGTGTTTCGAGCCAAAACCTTGCTATTGGATTTTTAAAAATATTAGCTCGAACTAAAAACCTAGTTCTACGTGGTTGTGAAAAATAAATAACTAATGGGTCTAAAAATGCACTTTGGTGATTAGAAGCAAATATTACAGGCCCCTTTGGAATTTGCCCAGAATTTGCTACTTGCCATCTTCTAAAGTAAAGACGAATGACAATTGCCATAAAAAAACCCAAAACACTAGTAAATACACTCTGGATTGCTCTTCGAATCAATTTCATAAAAAATGAATGGGTTAACACTGTGCTTTACTCATTAGCCATAAAGCTTAATAGCCCACAAAAGAACATATAAATTTGGAATTATTCATATTTGACAAATGGAGGTACTCTTGGACTTATTGAATTTTATGAAGATTGAGCTGTTCTAAGTTTAAATAATTTTCCTTTGGTAAAAATTAAGCTCATGATAGTTCCGCCAACAATATGCCAAATACCCCACCAAGCCATAATAATTGCCATACCACCATTGCCTTGGAAAACACTAAAAATAATAACTAACCCAAGGCCTGAATTTTGAATACCTGTTTCTATGCTAATGGTTCGGCTATCTTGTTCGCTATTACCCACTATTTTACTTAATAAATAAGCACTTCCTAAAGCTAAGGCGTTATGAAAAAATACTAAATAGATAATGTAGTGATAGTATCTTTTAAATATTTCTATATTCTGAAAAAAAGCAATTCCAATAATCGTTACCAATAAAATAAATGATATTAGCTTAACGGGCTCTGCAATTTTTGATGCCAATTTGCTAAACTTATACTTAAATAATAAGCCAAGGAGTAGAGGGGCACCCAAAATGGTAAAAATTGTTTTTAGCATTTTCCACGTTTCAAGCGTAATACCTTTGCCTACACGTTCTCCTAAATATAGATTACTCCAAAACTCAAAATTTATTGGGGTGAGAAATATTGCTAAAATGGTGGCAATAGCTGTTAAACTAACCGATAAGGCTACATTTCCTTTGCTTAAATTTGAGAAAAAATTAGAAACATTTCCACCTGGGCAAGCAGCAACTAAAATTAAACCAAGTGCCAACCCTTCCATCGGTTTTGTAAAATACACAAAAATAAAGGTAAATAGAGGGAGCATTATAAACTGGCTAACAACACCAGTAATAACAGCTTTAGGGTTTCGAGATACCTCCTTAAAGTTCTTAGATTCGATGGCTAAGGCCACACCAAACATGATAAATGCCATAGCTATGTTTAAAGCCAAAAGGCGATCTTCTGAAAAATCTATTTGAATGCTCGATAATGAATGCTCCATAAAATATGCTAACTGCCCATAATATTTTTTAAAAATAGCTATACTTACGATGCAAACAATACATAAAGCAAATGTTTATAGCAGTTGACATCGGAAACTCGAATATTACTGTAGGAATTAAGAAAAATAAAAAGTGGACGGAATTTCGATTTCAGACGCATTCTGAACAACCGTTACTACTTTTAAAAGAGCAGTCTAAATTGCTAGATATAAGCAATTTAAAAGGGATTGCTTTAAGTTCCGTTGTGCCCAAAGTTACGCCTATTGTTAAGTCTGAAATAGAAATACTATTTGGCATTACACCTGTAGTGGTTAATAAAGCTGACTATTATTTATTACCCGTAAAGGCTGCCAACCCAGATGAGTTAGGTACAGATTTATTAGTAAACAGCTTGGCCGCTCATGCATTATTTAATTCTAACGATTGTTTAATTATAGATTTTGGCACTGCTCTTACCTACACCTTTGTTGCTTCTAGTGGAGCAATAGGAGGTGTGGCTATTGCGCCAGGCATTAATACTGCCCTTAGGGCTCTTACAGAGCACGCAGCACAATTGCCCGAAATAGCTCCAGCACTGCCCGATAAAATATTGGGAACCGATACCGTTTCCGCTATAAAAGGAGGAACCATTTGGGGTTTCGTAGGTCAGGTCTCATTTATGATTGAAAAGATAAAGCAAGAAACAACGCCCAATCTTAAAATTGTAGCTACAGGTGGCCTATCTCACGTTCTTAAGCCATTAAATCCATTATTTGATCACATTGATAGGTATTTAACTTTAGATGGGATAGAAGCTTATTTTGATATTATTACTGCCGCGAAGAACGTAAACGAGTAGTATGCATTACATACACCCAAGCCATTATCGTTACTAATGCTCCTAATTGATGCAAAACAGCCAAAGTAATTGGCACAGAGTAAATTAATGTATAAATACCAAGCAATGCTTGTGTGCTAATGGTAATAAGAAGTATCCAATAACTAGTACGCTGCTTGCTTGTTAAAGAAGGCAAATACACTACCCCCAAAAGAATAACTGCACTCCATATACCAATGCCTAGCCAACGATGAATGAATTGCACACTTGCAATATTATTAAAAAAACTAATCCATCCATATTGCAAATAGTCTGCGCCAATAATTGCTGGCATCCAATCGCCATTCATAGTGGGAAAAGTAGGATAAAATAAGCCTGCTTTTAAGCCTGCTACAAAGGCTCCAAATAAAATTTGACTAATGATTAATGCCAATAGAGCACCTAATGATTTACGGTAAAAGGGAGTTTCTACAACACTCTTTGCAGGCCAACTAATTGAAAGAGCCAGATGAAATATGTAACCAAAAAGGAAAAATGCGGTAATAAGATGCGCTGCAAGCCGATAATGACTTACATAAGGATTATTAACCAATCCACTTTTAACCATAAACCAACCCAAAAAACCTTGGAAAGCTCCCATTGCCAACACAAACAATAATTTCCTTAATAGGGGTTTATCTAGCTGCTTCTTAACTAAAAAAAACAAAAATGGAACAATAAAAATGATGCCCATAATTCTACCTAATAGCCTGTGAGAGTATTCCCACCAAAAAATCGACTTAAAGTCGCTAAGGATATAATCTACATTAAGTTTCTGGTATTCAGGGAATTGCTTGTATTTCTCAAAAGTAGAATTCCATTCAACTTCGGTCATGGGCGGTACAGAACCCATAATTAGTTTCCACTCTACCATTGATAAACCTGATTGGGTTAACCGTGTTATGCCGCCAATAACTACCATTGAAGCAACTAAAAAAGCACCTAAAAGTAACCAAGATACTATAATTTTATCCGATTTCTTTGTTCTCATAGCGGCAAAAATAGAGAAGCAAATGTAAATTTCTATTTAGTTACTTTAAAAAGTGTAAAACCAATATAAAATTGAATGGAATAGGTAAGAGCGGTTTGAATTACCACTACATCTGGGTCTTTAATAATATTTTTAACTCCATTCGCAAATCTTAGTCCTGTTACAAACTTTTCAGTTGGAAAAAATTCAAAGGTAACTAAAAAGGAAAAATTACTTGGATAAATAGCTTGCTTAGCAATCGTTGAGCCTTGTACTAAATAGCTATACTGAAAACCTACAGATAAATTAAATGTTTTTGTAAAATCAAACCCTATTGAAATGGGTATATTAAGATAATCTAAACGTTGGTTACTATATCCTTCTTGAGAATAATTAAGTTCTGGCATTAATGCCCAGCCTAAATCGCCAAGATAATGTTTATAACCTAACCCTGCATTTATTCCGAGTATTCCATTAGGATTAATGCTATTCTTGCTACTTACACTTGAATAATTTAATCCGGCATGAGCCGTTAATGTATTTTGAGCTAACAAAAACTGAGTAGAGAAAATAAAGATTACTAGTATTGAGAGTATTATTTTTAGCATTTGATTAATGTTCGCTATAAATATAGATTTTTAACAAAAAAAAGGCTAGTTATTAAAAATATAGGGTTGCCCATTTAAAGCATAGATAATATATTTGAATTAAATAAGGTCAAATATATGGTCATCCTTCATTTATTTCAGGATCTAAGGATGCTTTTTGACCAGATTCTGAAATAAATTCAGAATGACTTGTTTATTGGTCTATGCGGGGCTTAAATGGGTAACCCTATAAAAATATATAAATAGTGTACTTTTATAGTTAGCTTTAATTTAACTCGCCTAGAGTTACTTTTAAAGCAGTAACGCTATTAAATAGTTAACTTTAGATAAAACACAAACGTATGTTTACGGAAAAAGAAGTAGGTGCACTCTTAAAATACCCAGGAATTCAAGATAAAATTGCTGAATTAAAGCTAAAGTTCATCAGCGAAGAAGCTGAATATTTAGAGATTGAAGCACACGACTTTCTTTCGCTTATATTGTTAACACCTTCAGTAGGTATTGCATTATCAAACGGAAGTGTTAGTTTGTTCGAAGAAATGGCTTTAAATAAGAAAGCACGAAAATTATCTAAAGGTGGTTATTTTTTAAAACAGGACCCTGTGGTATTTGCCATGGAGCGCTTAATTAAAAGCTACGATAAATGGTCGCCCATTTTTTACGAAAGCATTAAAAACTTGATGTATGCAACCATTGATATTGACACCCAAATAAATAAAAACTTTAGTGTTTCGGATACGAAAGAATCAGAACAATGCGTTCAAGTACTTAAGTCGCCTTTTATTTTAGTGCGGTTTTTAACATCTTTTTTTATGAATGATGAAGAAGATGACATATTATCTGAAAGGAAAATATCAAAAATAGAATATGATAGAGTAGATGAAATAGCAGGACAGCTAGGTTTTAAAGAGCTCCCTATCTATCAAATTTATCATTCAAAACTAATTGTAAAGTAATATTCAGCGTTACTACTTTATGTTAAGGCTCTTATTCTTCTCTTTTCTCTCATTTACCTTCCTATTGTCGGCTAATGCACAATTGGACGATAAAAAAAATACGCCTAAGAACTCCAATGGTTTTTTCTCAAATTTAATAGGCGGGTTTTCGTTGCATGCCAGCACTGGATTTGGTGCTACTTTTTATAGTCATAAAATTGAAGGCCCTGGCATACTTCAAAAGAAGGATGGCGATGTGTTTCTTTTCGATAATTTTTACGTTGCTGGCGATACTATTAACACAGGATATACTGGCTGGGTAAATAACGCACAACCTGTTTCAAACATCCCGGTTGGTGATGAAGATTTTTTAGTAGGAACCGATACCGTGCAAGTAAAATACAAAGGGAGAGGAGGTAGCATACCCATAAGTGCTACCCTAAGTTACACCTATGACCGCTACCGTTTTGGAGGCGGTGTTAGTTACGAACTTACTTTTGCTGCTAAATATTACCCTAATGTTGAATCTAACAATTTACAGCCCTTTAAGCCAGATTATGTAACCTCTTCAATAATAAGGTATTATGTATATATGGGTGGCGATATTTATCAATCTCAACGGCATACTATTGCTGTGGATGCAATGGTTGGCAAGTTTAAGTTTGGCAAAAATAATTTTAATCCCGATCAAATTAAACCAAAGATATTTGTAAATATAGGAGTGTCGTTTGAGCGTTCTTTATCAGAGTATTTTAAGGTGTTTGTAAGGCCATCACTTGAATTTAAAAGCTACGAACTCACCGTTTCAGGAATGGGCTATACCATCAACCACGCTATGCCTGCACTCTATGTAAATGTGGGTGCCATTATTAGAATGCCTGATCTTAATAAATGCTCTGTAAGCCAATGTAGGACACAAATAAATCATAGGCATGGTACCAGAATATATCGCAGTAAAGTGCACCCATTTTGGAAATGGCAAAATCCCAATTACGGGCAAAATTATCCTGAGTTGATAAAGTATAAGGGCAAGAATAAAAAGAAGAAAAACCCGTATTAAAAACATCGTTTTAAAGCATATAAGCTTCCATTTCAACGCTATTCTTAATTCCTTTCAATACAAAACTATTAATTACCTAGTTCTAATCTTTTCAAAATCTTTATAAACGCTTTAAAACACCTTATTTTATAGGTGATATAGTTAGTCAAATGAGGATAATTATTTGTAAATTTGCACTTGAATTTTTATAAACCTATATCTCCATAAATGGCAGAGGACGAGAACGAAGAGCAGTATAGCTCTGGGACCATTATTCCAATAAATATTGAAGAGGAAATGAAAGCAGCTTACATCGATTATTCGATGTCGGTTATTGTTTCCAGGGCATTACCAGATGTACGCGATGGCTTAAAGCCTGTACACCGCAGAGTACTTTACGGTATGCTTGACCTTGGTGTAACTTATAATAAAGCACATAAAAAATCTGCAAGAATTGTAGGAGAGGTGCTAGGTAAGT
>CAZQWZ010000135.1:0-7264 GCA_964596935.1 uncultured Roseivirgaceae bacterium | reverse complement strand
TTACCTGAAGAGCAGGATATAAAGGCTTTATCAGACGCCATCAATACCAACCCCATAGTTTCGGCATTATTGCTGCAAAGAGGCGTCTCTAATTTTGAGGAAGCAAAAACCTTTTTTAGGCCTTCTCTCGATGAGTTGCACAACCCTTTGCTTATGAAGGATATGGATGTAGCGGTTGAGACACTCATTTCTGCAATTGACAGTAACCAGAAAATTCTAATCTATGGCGATTATGATGTGGATGGAACTACCTCTGTCGCATTGGTATATAAGTTTCTTTTAAATTATCATTCTAAATTAGAGTACTATATCCCTGATCGTTATGAAGAAGGATACGGAGTATCAATAAAAGGAGTAGAGTGGGCTGCTGAAAATGGCTTTAGCTTAATTATTAGTTTAGATTGTGGAATAAAAGGCAACAAATCTATAGCCAGAGCACGAGAGCTTGGGCTTGATTTTATTGTGTGCGACCACCATACACCAAGTAAAACTTTGCCAAATGCTAATGCCATTCTTGATCCCAAGCAAAAGGATTGTGATTATCCTTTTAAAGAACTTTCGGGCTGTGGTGTGGGCTTTAAGCTTATGCAGGCTATTGCTTTAAAAAAGGATTGGGACACTGAATTGCTATTTGAGAACCTAGATTTATTGGCTGTAAGCATTGCTGCGGATATAGTGCCTATAACTGGCGAAAATAGAGTACTCTCTTATTACGGTCTCAAAAGGTTAAATACAAAGCCAAGCATTGGTCTTAAAGCTTTAATGGATATTGGGGGGTTAATACCTCCTTTAAATATCGGCAATGTTGTTTTTGGTATTGCGCCTCGTATTAATGCATCGGGTAGAATTGGCCATGCCAATGAAGCAGTATCCGTATTAATTAGTAACGATGAAACAGAAGCAAACAGAATTGCTTCACTTATAAATACAAAGAATCAAATAAGGAAAGAGACTCAAGAACAAATTACGAATGAAGCATTGGTAATGCTTGAAGATAATCCTGTATTTAAAACTCGAAAATCTACAGTTCTTTTTCAACCCGATTGGCATAAAGGCGTTATTGGAATTGTTGCTTCTAAATGTGTAGATGAATTTTATAAACCTACCATTGTTTTAACTGAATCCAATGGATTTGTAACAGGCTCTGCACGTTCGGTTTCTGGCTTTGATGTGCACGAAGCTATTGTGCAAAGCGGGGAGTGGCTCGAACAGTTTGGAGGGCACAAATATGCAGCAGGGTTAAGCCTAAAAAAAGAAAATTTAGCACCATTTACGTTGGCTTTTGAGGAAGCTGTTGCTTCTGCCATTACACCCGAACAAGAAAAGCGAAACCTTAAAATAGATGCAGAAATAACGTTGGACTTAATATCCTATAAGTTTCTAAACTTGCTAAATCAAATGGCTCCCTTTGGCCCAGAAAACTTGCAGCCTGTATTTATTGCAAGAGATGTTAGCATTCAAAAGGCATCTTTATTAAAGGGGCTTCATCTAAAATTAAATGTAGAACAGAATGGCGCAGTGTTTGATGGGATAGGGTTTAATATGCCACATTATTTTAAAGATAAATTGGCAGAAGAGAAAATTGATATTGTTTTTAATGTAGATGAAAATAATTTCCGAGGCATTAAAAGTATCCAGCTAAAAATAAAAGATATTAAGTTTACAACTTAGAAAAAATATATGATTCTTAGAGCTGAAAATCTTGTTAAAAAGTACAGCAAGCGTAAAGTAGTTGATAACGTAAGTGTAGAAGTAAAACAAGGAGAAATAGTTGGTTTATTGGGGCCAAATGGAGCAGGCAAAACCACTTCATTTTATATGATTGTGGGCTTAGTTAAGCCCAATGAAGGCAAAATTTATTTGGATGATAAAGATATCACCTCATTGCCCATGTATAAAAGAGCAAAGCTTGGCATTGGCTATTTAGCACAGGAAGCATCTGTTTTTAGAAAGTTAACTGTGGAGGAGAACATACTTGCTGTTTTAGAAATGACTAAATTATCTAAAGCAGAACAAAAGGAGAAAACAGAGAGCTTATTAGAGGAATTTAGTTTAACTCATGTGCGTAAAAATATGGGAGGGGTGCTTTCTGGTGGTGAGCGGAGAAGAACAGAAATAGCAAGGGCATTGGCAGTAAGCCCTAATTTTGTTTTGTTAGATGAACCTTTTGCTGGAGTTGACCCCATTGCAGTAGAAGAAATTCAAAGTATTGTATCGCAGCTTAAAAAGAAAAATATTGGAATATTGATTACGGATCATAATGTGAATGAGACACTATCAATTACCGACCGTGCATATTTAATGTTTGAAGGCAGATTATTGAAACAAGGGTCGGCTGAGGATCTAGCCAATGACGAACAAGTTCGAAAGGTTTATTTGGGAAAAAACTTCGAACTAAAAAGAAAAGTATAATTTTAAAAAATCATCGATAAAAAACTAGCATCGATAAATCAAATTTTACTAATTTGGTAGTTAACCATTTTTTTAAAGTTATCTAATAAAATGCCGTTCTTAAATTCATTTTTCAATTGGGTAATAAAAAAGCGAATTCATCAGATTGAGCTTTTTAAACAGTACCCACACGAAGTACAGCGCGATGTTTTTTATCGAATAATTTCTGAAGCAAAGAATACTGAATTTGGAAGAAAGCATGGGTTTGCAGATATAAAATCTCATACTGATTTTATATCTCAAGTACCATTTTCTACCTACGAGGAAATATACCCTTATATAGAGCGTATGATGAAAGGGGAGCAAAACATACTTTGGCCTACGGATATAAATTGGTTTGCTAAATCTTCGGGCACTACTAATGCGAAAAGCAAGTTTATACCTGTTTCGCAAGAGGCAATGGATGAATGCCATTTTAGTGGAGGTAAAGATATATTGGCTGTTTATGTTAATAATAATCCTGAGAATCTAATATTTACCGGGAAAAATCTATCCATTGGAGGGAGCCACCAGAAAAATCTGTTAAACCCAAGTGGCGATTCTTATTATGGAGATGTATCTGCGGTAATACTACAGAATATGCCTCTTTGGGCAAAGTACGTTCGTACGCCAAGCGAAGAGGTTGTTCTTCTTGATGATTGGGAAGAGAAGTTGGAGAAAATTGCCCAAGAAACTATTAATGAGAATGTTACAAGTATGACGGGAGTTCCTACTTGGACATTATTGGTGCTAAAAAGGGTATTGGAGATTAAGGGCGCATCAAATATTCTTGAAGTTTGGCCTAATTTGGAAGTTTTTTTTCACGGAGCAGTTGCATTTGAGCCTTACAAGCAAGTATTTAAAGAGCTAATACCTAGCAATAAGGTTTCTTACATAGATGCGTATAATGCATCTGAAGGATTTTTTGGGATTCAAGATCAACCAGATAGTGACGATATGCTTCTAATGCTTGATTATGGCATTTACTATGAGTTTATTCCAATGACTTCAAGTGGATTTTCAAGTTCACAGCCCATTCCATTATGGGAGGTTGAAGTTGGGAAAAACTATGCGATGATTATTTCAACAAGTGCTGGGCTTTGGCGTTATAATATTGGAGATACGGTTAGGTTTACCAATACCAATCCTTATAGAATAAAAATATCTGGTAGAACAAAGCATTTTATTAATGCTTTTGGCGAAGAACTGGTAATTGAAAATGCAGAAAAGGCCATTGCAAGAAGTTGTGAATTGACGGAGGCAATTATTCAAAATTTTACGGCTGGCCCTATATATTTGGAGAAGAATAAAAGAGGCGGACATGAGTGGGTTATTGAGTTTGAAAAGCCGCCCAATGACTTGAATAAGTTCACCTATTTGTTAGATGAGAATCTTAAAAAATCGAACTCAGATTACGAAGCTAAACGCCAAAAAGACCTTGCTTTAGTAATGCCACTTATTCGTGTTGTGCCAAACGGTACATTTTACAAATGGATGAAGTCTAGAAATAAATTAGGCGGCCAAAATAAGGTGCCCAGACTTAGTAATGACCGTTCCCATATTGAAAGTATTCTGTCAATTTTGCAATAGACTACAGGGTTTCTTTTAATTGGATTATTATAAGAACTGAATTTTGGATAATAACTAAAAGTGCTGCATTCTTACTTTAAATGAGCAATTCGATTTTCGCTAAATTGCAATTTAAATTTTTATGTTAAAAAGTTTGGATTTCTAATTTGTTAGGCAAGTCCATTTTAAGTATTTGTACTTAGTTTTTTTGTCTAAAAACTTTAACACCGACATTCCCAAAATGGGAAACTTTATACACATATTTTTGAATTTATCCACATTTCCTTAATGTTAATCGTTAATAAGCTTTTAATCAATTAGTTAAACTGCTTGTGTTAAATGTAATTTTTGTGGACAACTTTTGCTAACCCCCTCATTATTAGCGATTTTGCAAATTTTATTGCTTTTAGTTATATAGAAGTTTTTTGAGATGGGTATTTTTAAACTTGGATATTTTGCTTTCTAAGCTTATTTCTGTAGGTATTAAAAATACGTGATTTGGACAGAAAGCCTACATAAACACCATGATCTATTACAGGCAAATTCCAAGCTCCAGTTGATTCAAACTTGTGCATAACGGATTGCATATTTTCTTGAGAGCTAACACTTGCTGGTGGGCTATGCATAATCTCTTCTATAAGCATTGTATCGTATAATTCTGTATCAAACATTATTTGCCTAATGTCATCTAATGTTACTATGCCAGATAGTGAACCATCCTCATTTACAACAGGAAAAATATTTCTCTTGGAGCTTCTAACAAGCACTACAAGTTCGCGTAAAGTTGCCAAAGGAGAGATCTTTAATAAATCAGTTTCAATGATCTTATTAAGGTTGATAATACTTAGCACTAATTTGTCTTTGTCTTTAGGAATAAGGTCGCCAGTTTTAGCCAAAGATTTAGAATATAACGAGTAAGGTTCGAAATAAACTGTGGTGCTATATGCTATGGCAGAAACAAGCATAAGAGGCACAAATAATGTATAACCACTGGTAATTTCGGCAATTAGAAAAATGGCAGTTAAAGGAGCATGTAATACACCGCTCATAACACCACTCATGCCCATTAAAGTAAAGTTACTCACACTTAATGTGGGCTCTCCTGATATCATATTTACAATGGTTGCAAACAAAAAGCCAAAAATGCCTCCAATAAATAAGGATGGAGCAAATACTCCGCCACTACCACCAGAGCCAATGGTAAGTGCTGATGCTACGGGTTTTACTAACATCACCGCTATCATCAATAGAACTAGAAATAGATTCGAATTTATTCCTTCAAAAAATATACTGTCAGCAAATATGCTATCAGCCCTGCCCTCTAGTATGGTTTCAATGGTGCTATAGCCTTCACCATATAAAGGGTGTAAAAAAATTAGAATAATTCCTAAACCTATTCCTCCTATGGCAGCGCGTGAAATTCTGTTTTTAACTTTTTCAATTTGCCGTTCAATAAAGAAAGTTGTTCTTGTAAAGTAAACAGAAAGCAAGCCTGCAAAAGCTGCAAAAAGTACCACAAACGGAACATCGTTTATTGTAAATTCATCTTTTAGTTTAAAAGAAAAAAGGATTTCACTACCCATTAACGAGTGCGATGTTAAAGAACCCACAACTGATGAAATTAGTAACGGGATAAATATTGAAATAGAAACATCAGTTAGCAGTACTTCAATGGCAAAAATTACACCTGCTATGGGCGAATTAAATATAGCTGATATAGCCGCTGCACCCCCACAGGCTATTAATAAAGTTCTTTTTTTATAGCCTAAGTGCATTAACCTACCAATGTTTGAGCCAATGGCCGAACCCGTTACTACAATAGGTGCCTCTAAACCTACAGAACCTCCAAAACCTACTGTAATGGCACTTGTAACCATTCGAGAAAACATCTTTGCTCGCGAAATAATACTTGACCGCTTAGAAATTATATATAGAATATTGGTAATGCCATGGCCTAAATGTTCTTTTAAAATGTATTTTGATATAAGAACGGTAAGAAGAATTCCGATAAATGGATAAACAATGTAAAGCAATTTTTGAGATTCAAAAATCTCATTCTCCATTAATAGGCGAGCGATAAAATGCACCGCCCATTTTAATGTTACTGCAGCAATACCAGATAAAATACCTATGATTATACCTAAGAAAATAAGAAAATTCCTATCACTTAGGTGCTTAATTCGCCAAACTAAAAATTTATGCAGTAGAGACATGGTTTGTTATAACTAACTGATGTTACACAGTAAATACAATAAAACCCTTATAAAAGAAATCCCCTTCTTTGCTTATCTGCTTTGGATAGTCAGAAATAACCAAATCAAGGTTTTGCATAAAACTAGTAACTAATAACAAAGGTAGGCTTCTCGCTAAAAGAAAATAGTACTATTGCATAAGAAATTTGTAATGATAATTAACTCGCATTTCAAGAGCTCAGATTGATGTATTAATATGGCGACATAAGACAGTTAAACTATAGACATAAGACTAATTGATTATCAATTAAATACAATAACATAAAAAAAGCTAAGTTTTCAAAATGGCAATACCATATTGAACGAACAGCTGAAATTGCAATTATCGGCTGAGTTCTAAATAATACAGCAAAAAACGCTTAATATTCCACTAAAAATACCCCTGAAAGTCATTCCGTAGGAATCTTTGCCATGTAGCCAGTTACTATAAGTGGCAAAGATTTCTCCGTTGCACTACGAAATGACGTTTTTTGAGTTTTTAGCAAATAGCAATAGGTCTTTATCAGATAATACAAAATTGCTGTACTAGCTAGAATTTAGTTTAAAAAAATATTTTCTTTAAAATCAAGTGCAAGGGGTTTACGGTTTTTGATTAAAACCTATGCACTTTATGAGCCAAGTTTTATAGGTGGTTTTCAACAGAGCCTAGAACTCGGTGTCTGATTCAAAAAGTTCGATACCAAGGCTTGTGAAGTCAAAAAAAGCGGATTTTACTGGTGTAATCGAGTATTTTTTTTTGACGAGCATAACGCAGATATCGGACTTTATGGACAGGCACTAGTTAGATCGTAATTTTATCCCTACAAATAACGTTCGTGGAAGTGCGGGGCCAAAAACAAAATTGCTATCTCTATTTTTTCCAACATCAAACTCATTTTGATAGGAGTTTAATATGTTTTTAACTCCTCCATATAGTTCAACTAAAAATTCCGCCTTAGAAGGCTGAATGGTATAGGCAAGCTTAATATTTAATTCAGAAAAAGTGTTTGAGGTAATTATTTCATCTACTAATT
>CAZQWZ010000134.1:0-7353 GCA_964596935.1 uncultured Roseivirgaceae bacterium | reverse complement strand
TTCATAGAAATAATGTTTTGTTATACTTTGTTTTATATCGGAAAAGTATCGAATATTTATATTAAAAAAAATACTATACCGATTTATAAGAAATATAACAACTATTTAATAACTGGTTTTTAGTCAATAATTTCAATTATCCTAAATTTTAATGTTTAGCTTCTATATATGATTAAAGTCACCAATAAAAATGTGTTCTATTTTGCTTTTGCCGCCACCCTAGATTTTACCGTTACTTTTTGGATGGGTTTTATAGGGTCGTTACTATAAAATGGTAACCGTTTTTATTTGAGTTCCTTTTCTACCAGCCGAATTAAAGGTTACTTTTAGTTCAACCGATTTACCTGGAGCTACATCGGTTTTTTCTATTTCTGGCACTACACAGCCGCAACTAGATTTTATTTTTCGAATGTTTAAAGGCGTTTTACCTGTATTATTAACTAAAAAAACAGTGCTCATTATATCTCCAGCAACTATATTACCAAAATTATAACGGCATAATGTTAATCTACCGAAAAACCAGGAGGAGCAGTAAGCACATTTTTTTTACCTAGTTTAATGTTGAATTCATCACCTTTACTCGAAATATGAACGGTAACATACTTTCCCTTCCCGCCTTTTTTCATCTCATCTTTTTTACTATCATCTCCTTTTTTTGAAGAAAACATAGCGTTTAGAGCTGAGCCTGCAACCAATTTTATAGGCACTTGAATGTCGTAATTCATATCACCTTCAATCGATTGAAATCCCATCAGATTAATTGTTCCTAATGTAGTATTTATAGTCATAAATGGAAGTAGCATTTTACCTCTATTAAAAATTATGATGTTTTTAAGTTCATCAAACTCAATATAGTTCAAATCCTTGTTTTTAAAATAATTGCCCATTTCTTCTAACGGAGCATAATTTATTAATGCACCATCCGTCATTTTAACTTTTACTTTACCCGTAAGCCGTGCTAAATCAAAGCTAAAGTCTGGCAAAATAGGTACATCGGCTACTATGCTTCCATTTATCATTCCTTCAAAATGATCACTAATTTTAACCTCTTCATCACCTTGCACATACTTTACATTTAAATTAGCTAAATCAACATTAGAAATTTTAATGGTCGATTTTAAAATTGCTTCTTTACCACTAGAGGCATCTAAAGTGCCATCAAACTCAAAGGAGCCAAATTCGCCAGATTCAAGACTCACTTGTTGCATTTGAATTATATTGTTTTCCTCAATTTTTATAATACCATGTATATTTTTAATTACTGCATCATAGTACACCAACTCTCCAATATTTACCTGAAAATCTATCACAGGAAAATCATCGGCAAACGGATTACTTGCCACTTCCGTAGAAGTGACGGAATCCTCAACAGATTCAACTTCATCTAGTTTAACAAGCTCGTTTAAATCTAGCACTCCTGCATTAAAACTAATACGTGATTTCATTGGGCGACTAATAGTATCTTTTGTGGCCAACACATTATCGAACTGGGCGTTCATAAACACATCGCTTCGGCCAAATTTACCGAACATACTGTTTATGTACACATTGTTATCCTTAACCAGCCCAAACACAAAAATGTCTTTAAACACCACAGGAGAGTGTAATGTTTGAAACTGCAAGCCTGTCATCTGCAATTCAAACTCGGGTAGTAAGTCCCTTTTTTGAAGCTCGGTATTGGTAGTAATAATTTTAGCATTAATAACCACATTTTTTAGCACCTCCTCTTCGTAGTTTTTAGGCAATACAAATTGATGATTTATTGTGAAAAAATCTTTTGCATTCGCATTTTCAGACGTTAACGATACATCTACAATCATTGGCACGATGGTTTCAGTTTGAAAATAATCAGCATAATTAGATACGTTTACCGAAAAACCCACATGGCTTTTGCCAATAATTCCACTAAAATCCTTGATTGCAATTAAATCCTTTGCAATCTCAATTTTTCCACTAAAATCCACTATTGGAGGTGCGCCTTCTACCAAAGCAGTAAAATTATTAATATCAATTTTTCCTGTAGGGATTAGTTCATACTTATCTATAGCGCTAGAAGAAAAATTAGCCATAATTGCCACATCAATATTATCAATTTTATACTTTGTGCTATCAGCAAGCTCAGGGTCGAATGCAAGTAATGTTTGTGTATTTATGCTCTCTGATTTTATTGACATAGATGCCAATAACTGAGCTGGTTTACCTAAAACAAATGGCACTAAATTATTTATTCGTGCACTTAAATTAATAATGTTTCCATTTGCATTTAATCCTATTTCATCCAAACCGGCATCTCCATTCATTAAATAAACACTTCCATTTAAATGCGTTATTGGGTAGTTAGATTGATTTAACACTATGTTTACATCTTTAAAGCTCACCATTGCAGCGCCTTTATGAGAAACTAAAGTATTATTCTTCAAATTAAATTTGCCAGATATAGAACCATTCGACTCGATATGCCCATTCATTTTTTTTACTTCAGAAATATCTATCAATTCATGTAATTCTTCAAGGTTTTCTGATACTTTCCAATCTAAGTTAAAAGAAGGTGTTTCAAAATTTGTTACTTCTGCCCTACCCTTAAAAAAACCACCTGTAGCAAAAATTATTTGAATACTATCAACCACCACAGTAGATTCCATCATATTGGTGGTGCTATTAGAAACAAGCTTTAAGCTAAACCCACCTTGCTCAATCATTTTACCATAGCTGTTATACACCTGCAGATTTCTTAAATTAGCATAGGCTTCAATAATGGGTAATTCTCCTTTTGTTTTTCCTGTAATGTGGGCATCAATGCTTAACTCACCAGATCTAATATCTGGCAAATTTTCAGCTTTAAACACTTCCATTTTTGCTAATTGATGCAATTCTTTATGGTTTGCTGTAATTCTTATATCTATAAAACCACTATCTAAATCATTATAATACCCGTTAATATTTGCTTCTAGCAAATTAAACTTTATTGCCCCATTGGTTATGGTAAACGATAAGCTATCAAGGTTTGATGTAAAATTTGAAGAAAGTGCTAATCGATGATTTTTGATTGCCCTTTTACCGTCACTGAGCATTGAATCTAATTGAAATTCCAAATCAATATTTCCGATTAATTCATCACCTTCTAATGTAATATTAGAATTAAGGCGATCAAGTTTGGAGTACAAGTACTGATTGGTTAATTGATCCTCATAAGTGATATAAAAGCTATCAATTTTAATTTTATTTAAAGATAGAGATAGTTCACCTCCCTCTTCTTCAGTTTCTAAAGATTCTGTAAGAAGGTTAGTTAAGTTTAGCGTACTATCTGCATAGCTAATAATATGCACTTCGCCACTTGCAATGCTTAGCTCATCAATTAGATAATTACCATTAATTATTTCACGTACATCAACCATAATATCAAAATTATAAACAGCCAGAATTAGATTTTCTGGTGTAATATTTGCTTTTGTTTCGTAAACAAAAATGCTATCTATTTTAACATGTGCTTTAGGGTAAGAACTGATTAAGGTGTATTCTATATGATGAACGATTACTTCCCCTTGAAGGCTTTCATTTACAAAAGAAACAATTTGTTTTTTCAGCTTGCCTTCAAACAAGGATAACCCGATGAAAATGAGCAAAACAAAAGCGAAAAATGCACCTAACAACCAAAGAAGTATTTTTTTAAACCTGTTCATTCCTTAATTTAGTTTGTGAAGCAATTTACATTCATTTTACGGCAGTACATAGTATTAAAGCTATTGATACAAATAATAATATATCAACCAATATTAATTAAACTTAAACGTTAATTTATTTACTTTTACATATAACTTACTCAGCAGCCATGAAACAAAAAAAGAAAACATTTAAACTAGCCTCCTTGGCCATTAGCATCTTCGCTTTGGGCATAATGGCGTTTCAGTTCGGGCCCAGTAACCCAGCCAATTTCGAACCCATTTTAATGAGCAGAACAGATATGGAAGCATCTGTAAAATTAGGAGAAGCAAGGCCCATTGTGTCACCAGGAAAAATGTGGTTATATAATAACCTTATTTTTCTAGTTGAGCAATACAAAGGCATCCACATCATTGATAATTCAAACCCTGCTGCTACTAAAACAATTGCTTTTATTCAAGTAGATGGTTGTACAGAAATAACAATGAAAGGTGATATACTTTATGCCAATAATGCGGTAGATATGATTGGTATTAAAAGCACAGATTTTACCTCCATAAATGTAATTACTAGGCATAGAAACATGTTGCCCATTATTGCATCTCCAGAGCCTTGGGGCGATTCGTATTTTTACGATAAATTACCAGAAAACACAGTAATTGTACGTTGGGTACCTTACCAAAACTAAAATACTATGAAAAATATAATATACTCATTAATAGCCTTAGCCCTAATTATTTCGGGTTGTAGCGAATCAAGTTCGGATATTGGCCCAGGTGCATCTTTCGATTCTGGTGGTGTTACCCAAAGAAGTGTTTCACGAGGTGGTTCAACTGCAAAATTCGCAACTTCTGGCACTAATTTATATGTAATAGATCAATTCAATTTACATACGTATGACATTAGCATCGAAAAGGAAATTAGATTCCTAAATACCATTACGCTAAATACGCAACAGTTAGAAACCATTTTTCCTTTTGGTAATTACCTGTTTTTAGGATCCACTTCGGGTGTACATATAATTGATATCACAAACCCTTCATCTCCTTATTACTTATCAGAGTTTCAGCACGCACTATCTTGTGATCCTGTTGTTACCGATGGAGATTTCGCCTATGTTACACTACGCTCTGGCAACTTTTGTGGCGAATCAGAGGATGAATTACAAATACTAGATGTTACAAACATATCCAACCCTCAATTAGTGGTAACCTATGGGTTAACAAGCCCTAAAGGTTTAGCAATCCATAACGATATCCTTTACATTTGCGATAATGGAATTCGTATTTTAGATGTAAGCAATAAAAGCAATGTGCACGAGATTAAGCATATACCAAACATTCCTGCTAACGATGTAATTTTCTTTAATAATAGAATTTTAGTAACTGCAGATAATGGCTTTTACCAGTTCGATGTTTCTGATATAAATGATGTACAACAAATAGGACAATTTACTTTTTAATAACCCATGGACACACAAAATATCAAAAATAAGATAGCAGTGTTTCTGCTATCTTTTATTATAGGTTTACCAACATTTGCACAGCAAATCGAACCTGCAGAGCTTCCAAACCAGCCCACAAATGCAATCTCATTTGTGCCACAATATGCTTTTTTTAATGGCATTAGAATTGATTATGAAAAAAGAATTAAAAACACAGATCATTGGTTGGTAATAGCACCTCAGTTTTTCTTAGATGCAGCCAATACTAATTACTATAATAGCCGTAGCAATAGTTACGATAATTATGAATCAATGACGGGTATTGGGATAAATCTCTATTATAAATCTATCGTGTATAAATCAAATAAAGTAAACTGGAAAAGCGGTTTACCAAGGCATTCCTTATACTTATCAGCAGGGCCAAATTATCAACATTTTACATTAACAAATACTGAAGAAGTGGCTGTTCCTTACATAGAAGATGGCACAACCTACTATAAATTTGATGTGCAGGAAGTAAAAAAATCGATCAATAGATTTGGTGGAATAGGCAATGTTGGTTGGCAGCTTGCTTTTGACCGGTTTCTATTGGATTTATACTTAGGAGTTGCCATTAAATATTCGATGGATGAAAATGGAGAGTTGATTAAAACTAACTCTCCACAATGGACTGATATGAGCTATTCTGGCATTTTATTAGATGGAGGAGTTAGAGTAGGAATGTTCTTCTAATAATATCGAAAATTATAGCTAGCCTCTCATTCAATATATACTTCTTTCTACTTAAATTTGCTTGTAGTTTTTAATCAAGTATTTCTATGGCTGCATTGCTGTAGATTCTAAAATTTCAATTATGAAAGAAGTATATATTGTATCAGCAGTTCGAACTCCAATAGGAAGCTTTGGAGGGAGTTTATCATCATTAACAGCTATCCAACTCGGCTCTACCGCCATAAAAGGAGCTTTGGCAAAAGCCAATGTTGATGCCAAAGAAGTTAATGAGGTGTATATGGGCAATGTAGTTTCAGCCAACTTAGGTCAAGCTCCTGCACGCCAAGCATCTATTGGGGCAGGCATTGGGTATAATGTACCTTGTACCACTATTAACAAAGTTTGCGCTTCGGGTATGAAAGCCGTTATGTTAGGTGCACAAGGTATTATGCTGGGGCAAAATGATGTAGTTGTTGCAGGTGGTATGGAAAGCATGTCAAATATTCCTTATTACATCCCTAAAGCTAGGTATGGACTAAAATATGGCAATGGCGAATTAGTGGATGGTTTGGCCAAAGATGGACTTTGGGAAGTTTATAACGATTTTCCGATGGGCAATTGTGCTGATAATACTGCCAAAGAAATGAATATCTCTAGAGAAGACCAAGATGCTTATGCCATTAACTCGTATAAACGTTCGGCCGAATCGTGGGCGAAAGGAGCTTTTAATGATGAAATAGTACCAGTTGAAGTTCCTCAGCGTAGAGGCGAACCCATCTTAGTAACTGAAGACGAAGAGTATAAAAATGTAAAGTTTGAAAAAATCCCAAACTTACGACCTGTATTTTCAAAAGAAGGATCCGTAACTGCTGCCAATGCTTCTACTATAAATGACGGAGCTTCGGCCCTTGTGCTTATGAGTAAAGAAAAAGCAGAAGAGCTGGGCATTAAACCCATTGCTAAAATTATTGGTTTTGCAGATGCCGCACAAGATCCAATTTGGTTTACAACTGCACCTTCTTTAGCATTGCCTAAGGCAATAAAAAATGCAGGCCTTACCAAAGATGACATAGATTATTACGAAATTAACGAGGCATTTTCTGTAGTTGCATTAGCTAATAATATAGAAATGGATTTAGATGCAGACAAGGTCAACACACTTGGAGGAGCTGTTTCATTAGGTCATCCATTGGGTTCATCCGGTGCTAGAATAATTGCTACCTTAACAAATGTACTAAACCAAAAAGGTGGTCGTTATGGTGCAGCAGGCATTTGCAATGGTGGTGGTGGTGCTTCGGCCATTGTAATTGAAAAAATGTAGGCCTACGCTAAAGCTACGACCTACAAGTTTGAAAACAGAAGATGGAAGTCAGAAGTAGATTACTTCTGACTTTTTAATTTAATAAATAGGGTTATCCATTTAAGTCCCGAATAGACTAATAAACACGTCATTCTGAGAGCGGAATTTAAAAAAAATCAGCGCAGGGAAATGACATTTGTTAGTATCGTCATTGCGAATCCTATCATTAATTATAATG
>CAZQWZ010000133.1:0-7397 GCA_964596935.1 uncultured Roseivirgaceae bacterium | reverse complement strand
TATTCCAAGCAGTAGTACTGTTAGGAGAGTCGTTAATAATTATAGCGTTAAGCAACCCTTTACCTCTAACTTTAGCAATTAAGTCGCTTTTTGCAATTAGCTTTTTCATCCTTTCTCTAAAAAGCTTGCCAAGTTTCATCGCATTTTTAGCAAGGTTTTCTTCTTTAATAACATCAAGCGCAGCAATAGCAACCTTGGCTGCCAATGGGTTTCCACCAAAAGTAGAACCATGTTGCCCTGGGCGTATTACTTCCATTATGGCATTATTTGCCAAAACAGCAGAAACGGGATAAACTCCTCCAGAAAGAGCTTTGCCAAGAATTAAAACATCTGGTTTAACATTCTCGTAATCGCACGCCAATAATTCACCTGTTCGGGCAATGCCTGTTTGTACTTCATCAGCCACAAATAATACATTCACTTTCTTACAAGCTTCATAAGCTTCTGCTAAATAGCCATCTTCTGGCACATACACACCTGCTTCACCTTGTATAGGTTCAACCAAAAAAGCGGCAATGTTGTCCTCTTTTAATGCTTCTTTTAGCGCATCAATATCATTATAAGGTATTCTAATAAATCCTTTGGTGTAAGGGCCAAAATTTTCACGTGCATCGGGGTCGTTTGAAAAAGAAATAATGGTGGTTGTTCTACCATGGAAATTATTTTCGCAAACAATTATTTTTGCTTCATTTTCTGCAATGCCCTTTTTCTCATAAGCCCATTTTCTACTTAACTTAATGGCGGTTTCAACTGCTTCGGCTCCTGTGTTCATAGGTAGCACCTTTTCAAAACCAAAATACGCACACATGTATTTTTCGTATTCGCCTAACGTGTCATTATAAAATGCTCTTGAGGTTAGCGTAAGCGTTTCGGCTTGTAGTTTTAGTGCATCTACTATTTTAGGGTGGCAATGCCCTTGGTTAACGGCTGAGTAAGCAGATAAAAAATCAAAATATTTTTTCCCGTCAGTGTCCCAAACGTAAACGCCTTTTCCCTTTGATAATACAACTGGTAATGGATGGTAGTTATGTGCACCATATTTATCTTCCATTTGAATTGCCTCTTGGCTCTTTGATAGTTTCTCAGTCATTATTGTTTAATTTTGTGCTTAGCAAAAATAGTAAACACTAGCACTTATGTTATGCCAAATACCAAAGAAAAATTAGTAGTAGGCAAGGATTATTATATTTCAGAAAGTGGCTTATTTGTATTTACAGAGGCATACCACTTAAAAAGGGGCTATTGTTGTGAGAACTGTTGCAAACATTGTCCGTATAATTAAGAAAATATTAAGTCAAGTCTTGTGTTTAACACAATAATCACGATATTTGCACTCCGAATTTTAGAATAAGCATAAACAGCAATATCATGTCACGAGTTTGTGAAATAACAGGAAAAAAGCCACAGGTAGGAAACAATGTTTCTCACGCGAAGAATAAAACAAAAAGGAAGTTTTATCCAAACCTTCAAAAAAAGAGATTTTATATCCCTGAAGAAGATAAGTGGATTACCCTTAAAGTTTCTACATCAGCACTAAGAACTATTAATAAAAAAGGAATTACTGCTGTTTTAAAAGATGCTAGAAAAAAAGGAAACACATTAGTATAATTGGTGGTTAACGCCAAAATAAAATAATAGCACAATGGCTAAGAAAGGAAATAGGGTACAAGTAATTTTAGAATGCACCGAGCATAAGGAAAGTGGTAAGCCTGGTACTTCTCGTTACATTACTACTAAAAATAGAAAAAATACTACAGAGCGTTTAGAATTAAAAAAGTATAATTCAATTCTAAAAAAACAAACTCTTCACAAAGAAATTAAGTAATTATGGCTAAGAAGGTAGTAGCAAGTTTGCAGAAAAAGGATGGTAAAGGCTTTTCAAAAGTTATTAAGGCGGTTAAGTCGCCTAAAACTGGAGCTTATACTTTTAAAGAAGAAATAGTGCCTATTGATAAGGTAAAGGAGCTTCTTGCTAAATAAGGCAGGAATACATATAAAATCTTTTAAAAGTCCTCGCTGAGGACTTTTTTTGTTTTCTCAATAAAATATTAATACTATGGCCTTATTTGGTGGACTGTTTTCTAAAGAAAAAAAGGAGTCGTTAGACAAAGGGTTAGAGAAATCTAAATCTAGTTTTTTAAATAAACTTGGTAAAGCTGTTGCTGGTAAATCTACCGTAGATGAAGAAGTGCTTGATGACCTCGAAGAGGTTTTAATTACTTCTGATGTTGGAGTAGAAACAACCCTAAAAATTATTGAACGCATTGAGGCGCGCGTAGCGCGCGATAAATATTTAGGAGTTGAAGAACTTAATTCAATCCTTAGAGGAGAAATTGCAGAATTACTCTCTGAAAATAATTCTAACGAGCCTTTAGATTTTACTTTGCCTGAAGGCAAAAAACCTTATATTTTATTGGTTGTTGGGGTTAATGGAGTTGGCAAAACCACTACCATAGGCAAGTTGGCTTCTCAATTTAACAAACAAGGCAAAAAAGTTATTTTGGGTGCAGCAGATACATTTAGAGCTGCGGCTGTAGATCAATTAAAACTTTGGGGAGAACGCGTAGGCGTTCCTGTAGTATCTCATGGGATGAACACCGACCCTGCTTCTGTTGCGTACGATGCTGTTAAGCAGGGTATTGAACAAGAAGCTGATATTGTAATTATTGATACCGCAGGTAGGTTACACACCAAAGTAAATTTGATGAACGAACTTACTAAAATTAAACGAGTGATTCAGAAATTTGTAGATAATGCACCGCACGAAGTAATGCTTGTGATCGATGGTAGTACCGGCCAAAATGCGATGAACCAAGCGCAAGAGTTTACAAAAGCAACAGAGGTAACCTCTTTAACCATAACAAAATTAGATGGTACAGCTAAGGGAGGTGTGGTAATTGGCATTTCTGATACCTTTAAAATACCAGTAAAATACATTGGAGTAGGCGAAGGCATTGATGACCTACAAGTATTTAACAAAACTGAATTTGTAGATTCTTTTTTTAGTAAATAGAATTAAAAACCTTACTACAACTTAACCCTATTAATTTTCTCGCCAAATAATTGGCTTCTTTTTCCATTCAATTCTGTATTGAATAAAATAGCTAATGCCCCAGTTAGATGAGTTGCTTGCTACACCAAAACCTGGTATAAAGTAGGGCTCAAATTTATCTTCGCTATACCTATTGTGTTTTAATAATTTGAACCGAATAGCGTATCCCGCAAAAAATGAATCCCAAATACGAACACGCATGCCAATATTAAGTTCTATCCAATTGGCTCTCGATTTATCTTGTTCCTCATCTATAACAAATTCGCCCCAACCGGTATCTGGTAATGTTGCTTTTAATTTCTCAGAAAATGAGGAAGTTGCATACCGTAAACCAAAGTAAAAAATGTTTAGGTTAGGGTCTTTAGATATCATATTTACATCGGCTCCAATTCTAAAAAAGTTACCTGTGTTTGAATATTCGGTTGTGGTTCCATTCGAAGTATAAGCTCCTTTACCAAACTCTACAACCGCAAAGAATTTGCTAAAGTCAATATCTGCCGCTATTTCAAAATTTGAAATTTTAGGTTCAAATAAATTATAAATTGGGCCAGCTATATCAATTCCCATTCTAACTCCACTTGGTGCCCATTTATTATGTACAGCAGAGTCATACTTAACAGCATAGCCCGATTCTTCTTGTGCTTTGGTAGCAAAAGAGATCATTAACAGGGTTAATATAAGGCTAATGCGTAATTTGAACATTATTTGTTATGTCTGGGCTTAATATGGGTTCAATAATAACGGCATCTATAAAGTTGGTAGAATCCACTTTTAAATTTTCAAACTTGGTTTCAAGATTACACTCAGGGTTTAGAATTACTAGTTTAGTTGTGTAGCTCAATGCCAAATAGTTAGACTCCTCTTCTTGCACAAATCTTATAATAATGGAGCTATCTAGTGGGTTTAATGGAATTATAAATTTTGATTCTGTTGAATCGTTGATAATAGGAAAGCTCTCATTACTATTATCAACCGTGAGAGAAACCAAAGTTATATTTTGTGTTGCTCCAAGCACATCAATAAATGAGAGTTTTAGCATATCAGTTTGCTCAGGAATACAAGTAGGTTGATCGTTGCATCCAGTTAAATAACTAGCAATTAAAAATAGAAAAAGTAAATATTTTGCTCTCATAAGTAATCGTGCAAAATAACTGCTATATCTATGCTTTAGCAAATTAAAATTCCCTTAAGGTATTTGTTTGTCCCAATCATTATGGTAAGCTGCTATGAGAATGATATTTTTGCAAATTAAAATTCCCTTAAACCTATTGTTTTGAAAACGAAAGCGAGAAAAAAAGATAAAGTTAATGTAGTAACCTTAGGTTGCTCTAAAAATTTAGTTGATTCTGAAGTTTTATTAACTCAATTAAAAGGAAATGAAATTGAGGCAACTCACGAAGCAGAAACTGATGATGCTAATATTATTGTAGTAAATACCTGTGGGTTTATTGGCGATGCCAAGCAAGAATCTATCGATACAATTTTGCGCTATGCCGATGCAAAAGCAGAAGGGCTAATTGATAAATTATATGTAACGGGTTGTCTTTCTCATCGGTATAAAGATGATTTGGAAAAGGAGATACCTGGAGTAGATGCATTTTTTGGCACAATGGAATTGCCTGGTTTGCTTAAAAGATTTAACGCAGATTATAAGCATGAGCTTTTAGGAGAGAGAATAAATGTATCAGCACCACATTATGCACATTTAAAAATATCGGAAGGTTGCGATCGACCTTGTTCGTTTTGCGCTATTCCTTTAATGAGAGGCAAACATGTTTCTATTAAAATGGAAGACTTAGTTAAGCAAGCTGAGCATCTAGCAAAGAATGGCGTTAAGGAATTGTTATTAATTGCACAAGACTCTACCTTCTATGGACTAGATATTTATGGCGAACGTAAATTAGCGGAGCTTATGCGCCAACTTTCAGATGTTGCGGGTATTGAATGGATACGACTTCATTATGCTTTCCCTGCAAATTTTCCTCAAGATGTATTGGAGGTAATGGCCGAGAAAAACAATATTTGTAATTACTTAGATATTCCCTTACAACATGGCTCAACCGCAATGCTTAAAGCTATGCGAAGAGGCATTACCCGTGAAAAAACAGAGCATCTTATTAAAGATATTCGTAGCAAAGTTCCGAATATCGCTTTAAGAACCACGCTTATTGTAGGTTATCCGGGTGAAACGGAAGCTGATTTTGAAGAGATGTTGCAATTTGTAGAAGATTCAAAATTTGAACGATTGGGAGTTTTTGCCTATTCGCACGAAGAAGATACACATGCTTATAACTTTGAGGATGATGTGCCCGAAGAAGTGAAACAAGAACGAGTAAATGCCGTTATGGAATTACAAGAACAAATTTCATTGGAACTAAACCAACAAAAAATTGGTAAGGTATTTAAAGTATTAATTGATAGGATGGAAGGCGGCCAATTTATTGGAAGAACTGAGTTTGATTCGCCCGAAGTTGACAATGAAGTATTGATTGATACGAAAGAAAATTATTTAAGAGTTGGAGATTTTACTCAAATTAAAATAACAGGTGCTACAGAGTTTGATCTTTCTGGAGTGCCTTTTAAATAAGCATTATTGATAATTATAAATTACTAATAGCTCATAATTATTTGTATGGATTGTATTAAACTGGATTTTAGAGAAACAGGATTATTTTCAAAGCTAATTGTAGATTATGTTGAAGGAAATCCTCAAATTAGCCCTTTTTATACATCTCCACCAACCTTAGAAGGTTTTAAAAAAGCAATTGCGTTAAAAGATTTTAGTATCGAAAATCGAACCACTTTGGTTGAAGTACTAAAAGAGCAATACGGTTCGATAGATGCTCCATTTCAAGTACTTGAAAATATTGAAGCCCTATCGGATAGCAAAACGTTTACGGTTACCACAGGGCATCAATTAAACATTTTTACAGGGCCGCTTTTTTACATTTATAAATTGGTGGCTACCATTAATATTGCTAAAAAGCTTAGCGAAGAATACCCCGAATACAAATTTGTGCCTGTTTATTGGATGGGTACAGAAGACCACGATTACGAAGAAATAAACCATTTATACATTAATAATAAAAAGTATGAATGGGAAACAGAACAGCGTGGTGCTACAGGTAGGTTTACAACGGAAGGCCTTGAAGAAGTATTAAATCAATTACCTGGCAGAACAGATATTTTTAAAAAGGCACTAAAAAAGCACAACAGATTATCTGATGTGGTGCGAGATTATGTAAATGCACTTTTTGGTAGCCAAGGCTTAGTAAGTATCGATGCGGATGATGCTCGATTTAAAAAAGAGTTTTTGCCAGTTATTAAGGATGAACTTTTTAATGAAAGCTCCCATGTTTTAGTGGATGAGCAGAGTAAAGCATTAGAAAACGCGGGTTATAAGCAACAACTTCAACCTAGAGAGCTTAACTTATTTTATTTGGTTGATGGACTTAGGGCTAGGATAGTAAAAGATGAAAATGGATTTTCAGTTTTAGATACGGATCTAAAATTTACCGTAGAAGAAATAAATGGGTTATTAGAAACTAATCCAGAGCGATTTAGCCCTAATGTGATTTTGAGGCCTGTTTATCAAGAAATGATTTTGCCTAATATTGCCTATGTTGGTGGCCCATCGGAGTTAGCTTATTGGTTTCAGCTTAAAACAGTATTCGATCATTTTAAACTGTCGTTTCCTATACTAATGCCACGCTCTTTTGTGATGTATATTGGGATGGCTACTTACCATAAAATTAAAAAATTAGATGTTAATTTTATCGATTTATTCTTACGAGAAGACCTGTTTATAAATAAGCATATCAAATCTCATGCTAATGGGCAATTGAATATTGAAGACACGAAGGAGCAATTAAACGTACTTTTTAATAATCTTAAAGAAAAGGCTGCAAAAGTTGATAAAACATTAGCTGCATTAGTAGAAAGTGAGCAAATAAAAGGAGCAAAATCTATTAGTCGAGTAGAGCATAAAATGATGAAGGCTGAGAAAAGAAAACGTGAAGATGAGCTTAGGATGTTAGATGATATTTACACTAGCTTATATCCTGGAGGCGTGCCTCACGAACGTAGAGAAAACCTTCTTTCGATAGATGATTCTCACTTTATTGAACAACTGTTAGAATTGCTTGACCCCTTGGCTTTAAAATATGGCTTAATCAGAGCTAATAAATAATAGCTTGTAAAAGGTTATATTTACCCCAAAGGGATGTCTTTGGCATACAATAATTAGGCACTGTATTACGACAATAATTTGTTGAACTGTTAATATAATGAGCAACCGTATTTCTCTTTTCTGGCTGTTAGCAATAACAGTGCTATTTACATCTTG
>CAZQWZ010000132.1:0-7409 GCA_964596935.1 uncultured Roseivirgaceae bacterium | reverse complement strand
AAGCACTTTGGAAAGATAAGTATGGGTATTAATACCCAACGTCATTCCTGCGAAGGCAGGAATCTGCTGTAAAACAGTAATTAATGATTTTATCAGAAAAATGTTAAATTTGATTAAAGTAATTACAAAATGGATATCCAAACAGAAAAATTGAGTTTGATTAAATGGCTAGCAGAAATCAATGATACTAAGGTGATTAAGAAATTTAAAGCATTGCAAAAATCTGCTATTTAGAGGCATATATTTCGCTTACAAAAGAAGAAAAGGAAGCTATTGATATTGGTCTGGATGCAATAGAGACAGGAAATGTAATGAGAGATAGTGATGTGTTGCAATCAACAAAAGAAAAGTATCCTAATCTTTTTTAGAAATGCAAATTATTTGGTCAAGAGATGCTGTTAGAGACTACCATCAGAATATCGATTATCTTGTATCCAATTGGTCTAAGAAATCAGCCTCTAAATTGAAAGCTAATTTCTTTATGCTTGTTCCGTCAAATTTTCATTTGGCTTATGTATATTGATTTGGTAGCCAAATCAAAAATATAGCTACTAAGGGTTGCAATGGTTTGTACTTTTAAGTCCCTGCGCATTTTAGTCAAGTGTGTTGTAGGTAATTATTTAAGGATGAGAAAAATATTAATTTTTATTTCAATTTTATTTGTAACCAAAGGATATGCACAGGAATGTTTCACTCCAAGCTACGAAAAAACTATAGAACTCGATTTAATCAATGCCAACCCTGAAAGCAAAATATTCTTTCTTGGAGAAACTCACAATGTTAGCTGTAATGACATTCTAGATTATACTATGCTAATGAATCTATACGAGTCTCATAACATAAGGCATTTTATTCGTGAAGGAGCATATAGCTTCAATTACTTTATAGACAAGTATGTCACTACAGGTCAATTAAAGTATTTAGATTCTATTGGATCGTACTATACTGTAAAGGAATTAGATGATTTCTTAAATGCATTATGGAAGTTTAATTCTGATAAATTAGAGGAGGAGAAAATTCGAATTTTGGGTATTGATAGTGAACCTTTCTTTCATTTAAGGCAAATGATTAATATGTTAGAGGCTGATTATGGAAAACCTCCTATAATCGTTCAGCAAGTATTCGATCAACTTAGGTCTTTCAAAACAACTGAATTAACTTTTTTTTAGATTCAAAAGAGAAGAAAGCTATTAAAAACATACTTACTTCTGTTAAACCTCTATTTGATAATAATGAACAATTATTTAAAGATTATCTACAAGAAGATTTTTTTCATTTGTATATGATAATTAACAATAATGCTATAATGAGAAGAGGAGAAAAAGGCTTATATAGTAATTTTAAAATGCTATCTACTTTGATCAATGAGGAAAATTACTATATTTCTTATGGCAATTTACATGCTCAAAAGAAAGGTGGATGGTTGGCAGATCAAATTTCTAATGATAGTTATGAGAACCAAATTATAACTATAAAAACGGTTTATCACAGATCTAAAATGCTCTGGGGTTCTTCATCTTACCCACTCAATGATTTGGACAAATATAAAATTCTACCTAAAGCAGGTTTAGATAGTTGCGCCTCCGATTTTTTAATAATATCTTCTGATAAATTAGTGGAAGAGAAAGGCTCTTACGATTATATATTGATTGTTACGAATCAGAATGAAATAACAATTAGATGAAAGAGCTTATTTGCAAATAGAAATACTTTCATCAGTCAATATTTTTATCTGGCGAATGGTTATGAGCTGGGACACTATCATTATTTCCCATTGAGTTTCATCTCTTAAATTTAATCTAAATTTGTGATTTTAACAGTACGGTCTGCTTTTTGGTGTTTAATAAATTTGAACTATATTTAGTTTTTATCTAAATATATAATTAGAGATAATGTTGATTAAACACTTTTTATCTCTATTAGCTGGCGCTCTCATATCATTTAACATTCTTGCCCAAGAACTTAATACCGAAGGGCTAATAATTTCTCCGCTCGAAGCCGAATGGCCTTCTCCTGAGGCGTTGTCATTTTTAGATAATGAGCTGGATAAATACAATTTCTTTTGTGCTAATGAATACCACCGAAGCGCTATGGCATTGGAACAAAAGAAGGCTTTTGTTACTTATCTCAAAGAGAATAAAGGGTTAGATAAGTTAGTAATTGAATTTACCTATGCCTATGGTTATTGGGTAAACAAATACTTGGAAACGGGTGACACTACACTCCTCAGAACTGTAACCAATAAGGCTTGGTCTTTTGATAAGTTTAAAAAGAACTTGCCTATTTCGCATGATTCTTATAGCTTTTTTAAATGGTTATATGCATTTAATCAGCAGTATGAACAAGGAGTACGAGTATATGCTATTGACTTAGATGAAATGAATCACGCAACTTTAGAACTTTGGTCAATCAAGCAGTTTTTATTAAAAGATTCACTCTTTGAGCACTTTAATATTTCCTTTCCTTTCCTATTAAAATTAGTAAATAGCCCCAAACCCAATATATCTAAAGTAGAAAATTGGAAGTTGATGTTTACATCAGAACTGTTAACGAATGAGAGTAAAGTTGTAGAGGGGTTAGGTGCTGAATATAAAGAATTTAATAAAATACTAATTGGTATTGATGATGTGATTGAACGATCAAACATAAAAGGTAATCAAATTTCGAAGCAACGAGAAAAGGTTTTAATTAGAAATTTTAAAAGAGAAATTGAACCAACCGATATTATCTACGCACAATTTGGAGCGGGGCATCTTTTTCTTCACAAGTCTTACATATACGAATATACAGGGTATGAATTTTTAATGAC
This sequence comes from uncultured Roseivirgaceae bacterium, assembly GCA_964596935.1. GTDB lineage: Bacteria > Bacteroidota > Bacteroidia > Cytophagales > Cyclobacteriaceae > JAKISE01. Next base: position 4,600 of record CAZQWZ010000132.1, on the reverse strand, counting down.
TGCAATAGAAGCTGATCTTATCTATAAAGGACGAGCGTTGAATATTTTCATTCACTGTGCTGAATGTAGCTTGGGTACTAGTAGAACTGCTTATAAACCATATAGGCTTAAGGAGAATGGAGGAGCTACTTCCCATGCACCGATTGATGGATTAGAAGATAGAGACTTTCACTTGAGAATTGATAGCTTACTAAATAATGAAAGTTCATCTATTGATTTGCGAGAATCAAAGGATGAACTATTGCAATTATCTAAGTTGTATCAATTTTTAGTAGTTGTGTTTTAAGCAAACTAAGCATGAAATTTACATATAAACCAATAATCATATTTTTAGCATACAATTTTCTTTATTTTTCTAATTTTCAGTCATTGGCTCAGGTTTGTTTAAATATGCAAAGCAATGATTTTGAGGAAATTAGAAAATCGAATTTGCCATTAAATAATTTTGACCTATTACTATTAGGAGAAACACATGGGCTTGCTTCTAATGCTATTTTGCAATCTAAATTTTACAGTTATTTAAATGCTGAAAAAGGAGTAAATAATATTTTAATAGAGTGGGGAAGAGCAGATGCCTATTTAATAAATGAGTTTTTTAAAACTGGAAATAAATCGTTATTAGAGCACAGCTCTTTTGGCTATTTTAATTGGCAAGAAGAGCTTGACTCTTGGGAGTATATTAGAAATAATTGCTCAAAGAATACTAAAGTTTATGGAGTAGATTTTGAAAGAGAGCCTTCTCTTACAGCCTCAATCTATTTTTTACTAGACAAAGATTCTGGCTTAAAAGAGCAACTTAAAACGAGATTAGATACATTAAAGTTTTCAAGCAATACCGATGAGTTTAAGGGATGGTTATCTGAAAATATTCCTGAAGAGTATAAAAGTGAGGAAATTTTAGAAATACTTTCCAATAAAGCTTCTAAAAAGGACTTTTATGGTAGGGACGAAAAAATGTTTGAGTATTTTTTATCAATTAAAAAATCGGGGGAAAGATATTTTGGTAGGTTTGGTACAATGCATACTCAGTTAGATAATACAGAGGTGTTTGCAGGTATGCTTAATGCTGATTATAAGCTTATTTCAATCAATATTCATTATCAAGATTCTTGGTATAACGAGGATGTAAAAGTTAAGTATAGCTTTTTAAATGATAAAGGATTTTTCAAAAGAAAAACCATACGAAATAATTTAGATTATTATAAAAACGTAGCTCCGTGTAACGATTATATTATTGAAGTAAGCCCAGCTAATAAATACATTAAAGAAGTAGCTTTAAAAGGGCAGTACCTTATCTATTTAACAGATAAAAAAGGATATAACTATTAACCGATAATTTCAAACTCCCAACTTCCAACCCCGAACTTCTCTTAAACCCCATACCGCTCCACCAAAATATTGCAATGGTGCATCGAGTGGCCAGCTATCATTCTACCAATTTTTTCAACGGTTAAACTTTTCTGTTCTTCCGGGCCATAATAGGTTAGCATTTCAGTATTAAAACTTTTAAATAGTAATGAAGTTGATTTGCGTAAAGCAATAAATTCTTCTTTGAGTGATTCTAATGTGCGGTTTGCACCTGCTATATTTGTTTATTAGCTTTCTCTCGAATTACCTCTTGTACAGGTCTGTTTTCAATTTTAGACTCTAGCCATGAAATAATATCGAAGTAAATAAATGCTCGTTTTTCGTATGGGTTGTTTTCAAGTGGAATAAGCTGAGAGCGTAGCAAGTTGAAACGAACTATCATTTCTTCATTCGTTATCCTAACAGATCCTAATCTTCTTAAAAAATTAAGAATGTATTTTTGATACAGCTGTAGATTTTTCTTTTTTAGCAAAAAACGATACGTGGATCGGATGTAATAATCTATTACATCTGTGTTGCCAATTTCATAATGGCAAATAAGACTAAGTATGCGGGCAAATCCGTGAACATCTTCTCGAATGTCAACATTTTCGTAATTAATTATCATATTTAGCCAGTTTAGCGATTCGCTAAACTGGCTATCGCCAATGTAAAGGCAGGCAATTTTATAAAACATAATTACCCTAGAGTGTGCGTCTAATTGGTTATAATACGCTTCAAGTTCGGGTTTAATACGGTCGAGCATTCGTACACCTTCGGTAAAGTGCCCTTGCATAAAAAGCCCGTTAAACTCGTGCACATAACTATACTTAAAAAGCTTTTTATTAATGTTTTCTGTAAAGGTAATGTTTGATAAAAATCGAATTTTTCTAAATTTTCGTTTGCTCTGATAAAACTCTTGGTAAAGACCCAATCTAGATTGAGCAATCATTAAACTATTAAGTGCCTGAATATAAGATTCTAGTTTTGTTTTTATAAGGATTGGGTTATCATAAAGAGCCATCCATTTTTTTGCAAAATGGTAGCCTTGCTCAAAATCTTGGATGAAGAAATAGTAATTTATATACAATGAGTAAAGGCTGAATTTTTCGATTGCACTTAATTTGACTTCGTCAAGTGTGGGCATACTACTATCAAAAATTTGCCTTACACGAGTGTGATCAGTAGAATTTCTAATAAAGCCAATCTTTTGATAAAGTGCGTTTAATTCAAGCTGAATGCTTGTAAACTGATTTATATTATTAATTCGTTGATTGGCTTCTTTTGATTCAATAATTATTTCCCGTACTTGTTTTCGGGCATCACCACTTGCGGTTTGAAGCACTACATTTTTTTGCCATTTTAATATTACCAAAATCATTTCAGGGTTGCTGCTTTTTTTAGCAAGTGCTTTGGCTTTTTTTAATTGGTTAGCACATTGTTTATACTGGCTTCGGTTAAAAAGTAAATGTGCATAATCAATCATTTCTCGTATTTGCGCATCAATTGTGTTAGGTAAATGAAACCTGCGTAGGCTTTGGAGAATCTTTTTATAAAGGTTTGATTTTAAGTTAGGTAGCTGGCCAGGAGTTATAAATAAGGTTTCAGAGGAGAAGTTTCCTTCATCAAATACTTCTTGTTTATCTATCAAATCAAATAGCATGGCAAACTTAGAATCTTCTTTGTTGCCAAGCCCATGCATTTTGAAATACCGCTTTTCACTAGCGCTCATGCTTTTCACTAAGCTAAATAAATCGTCAGATTGTGTTTTAGGCATTGTATTTAATAAGGTGCTAATATAGCTTAATAATTGATATTGATTTGTTTATGTAGAATTAGAAAGTGTATTAATTAAAATATTTGGTATTTTATCCCTGCACGCCATATAATAGTTTTGATTGTTGTAACAGCAATTGCATAACTATGGAAGGTAAGATTAAGATATTTGACACCACGCTTAGGGATGGCGAACAAGTGCCCGGCTGCCAGCTAAATAAAGATGATAAATTAATTGTAGCTGCCGCTTTGGATAAGCTTGGCGTTGATATCATAGAAGCGGGCTTCCCAATTTCGAGCCCTGCCGATTTCGATTCTGTTAAAACAATTGCACAACAAACCGAAAATGCAATTGTTTGTGGCTTAACACGTGCTATTGAAAAGGATATTGATGTTGCTGCAGAAGCTATTAAACATGCCAAACGACCTCGAATTCATACTGGTATTGGCACTTCTGATCTCCATATTTTTTCTAAATTAAGAACAACCAAGGAAGATGTACTTGAACGTGCTGTGGCTGCTGTTAAGTATGCTAAAAAATATGTGGAAGATGTTGAGTTTTATGCTGAGGATGCTGGTAGAACAGATAATGAATACTTAGCTAGAGTAATTGAAGCCGTTATAAAAGCAGGAGCAACGGTGGTTAATATACCAGATACAACAGGTTATTGTTTGCCCGATCAGTTTGGAGCTAAGATTAAATACCTTAAAGAAAATGTGAAAGGCATTGATAAGGTTGACATCGCAGCTCATTGCCACAACGATTTAGGATTGGCAACAGCCAACGCAATTTCTGCAGTCCAAAATGGAGCCACACAAGTAGAGTGTACCATCAATGGCATTGGCGAAAGAGCAGGAAATACTTCGTTAGAAGAAGTTGTAATGATAATTAAGCAGCACGATGATATGCCATATTATACAGATGTTAACACAAAAATGCTAACAGCGGTTAGTCATTTGGTAGAAGAAAAAATGAAAATGCCTGTTCAAGCTAATAAAGCAATTGTGGGTAGCAATGCCTTTGCTCATTCTTCGGGTATTCACCAAGATGGCGTACTTAAAAACAGAGAAAACTACGAAATTATTGACCCTAAATTAGTAGGTGCAAATGGTAGCTCCATTGTGCTTACTGCTAGAAGTGGCCGAGCTGCTTTAAATTACAGAATAGAAAAAATTGGCGTTAAGCTTACAAAACAGCAAATTAACGAAGTGTATCAACACTTTTTAGTATTGGCCGATGATATTTATATGGTACACGATGAAGACCTTAAAAAATTAGTGGCTGATTATGTAGTAGCTAACGTAAATTCTTAGATAATGTCAGGCAAAACACTATTTGACAAATTATGGGATTCGCACGTGGTGCGAAAAGGGGAGAATGGGCCTGATGTTTTGTACATCGATCAGCATTTAATTCATGAGGTAACTAGCCCACAAGCATTTGCAGGAATCGAAAAAAGAGGCGTGCCTTTATTTC
>CAZQWZ010000131.1:0-7460 GCA_964596935.1 uncultured Roseivirgaceae bacterium | reverse complement strand
CTTAATAACTATTAACCTTTACATGAAAGCACTCGTTATTCAACCCGATTTATCTTTTAAAATACAAGAAAAGGATATACCTAAGCCCAAAGCTGGAGAAGCCTTAATTAAAATATCAGCCGCTAGCTTAAACAGGCGAGATCAGTGGATTAGAGAAGGTAAATACCCGAGCATAATTCCTGGAGTTACACTAGGCTCCGATGGGGTTGGCGAAGTGGTAGAAGTAGGAGGTCAAGCAGAGTCTCCTTGGTTGGGTAAAAAAGTAGTTGTTAACCCTAATATAAATTGGGGCGATGATGATGACACGCAACAAGATGGTTACCATGTATTGGGGTTGCCCACTGATGGTGCATTGGCAGAGTATTTAGTTACAAATCTTGATAGATTAATCGAAAAACCCAAACACTTAACCGATATAGAAGCAGGGGCTTTACCTCTATCTGCACTTACGGCTTACCGAGCTTGCTTTAATAAAGGAGGTGTACAAAAAGGAGCGAAGGTGCTTGTTTCTGGGTTTGGAGGAGGAGTGGCACAAATGGCTACTTTGTTTTCAATTACCGTAGGTGCCGAAACTTATATTACATCGAGTAATAAAGCCAACATTGTGCTAGCCAAAGAAAAGGGTGCACGCGAGGGTTTTGATTATACTGAAAAGGATTGGTTTAAAAATGTACGAAGAAGGCACGGTGGCTTTGATGTAATTATTGACAGTGCTGGCGGTAACCAATTTGGTCAGTTAATAAAATTATTAAACCCGAAAGGGCGTTTGGTTTTTTACGGAGCCACTAATGGCCTACCTGCAACTATAGATTTATACACCATGTTTTGGCGTCAACTATCGGTGGTAGGTACTACTATGGGCAGTGATAAAGAGTTTGAACGTATGGTTGAATTTGTAAAATCATTTCATATTATACCAATTATCGGAAGTGTTCGTCCGTTTGATGAAGCTTTAAAGGCATTAGATGATATGAAAAAAGGTGGTATTGTGGGTAAATCGGTACTAACGTTTTGAGATTAATAATAATTAAAAAAACAGTCATTCCTGCGAAGGCAGGAATGACTGTTGGATAGCATATGACTAACCTCTCTCTTACATATTCTTTTTGGTGGGTGTTTATATGCCTATTGGTAGGTGGTGCTTATGCTTGGGTGCAATACACTAAATCTGCGCCTTGGTCTAAACAATTAAATTATATACTAGCATCAATAAGAGTGCTATTGGTCGCATTTATTTGCTTGTTTCTGCTAGAGCCTTTTATGCAATCAATTATTAATTACTACCAGAAACCACTGATGGTACTTGCCGTTGATAATTCAGAATCGATAAAACTGAATGCTACGGATAAAGAACTTCGAGATTTTAAATTAACCATTACAGAAGCAAAAAGCACCCTTATAAATAATGGCTTTGATGTTAGTGTAATTGATTTAAAAGGGAATAGCATTGATACTATTGATTCCTTAAAATTCAATAATTCATCAACTGATTTATCTAAGCAGCTTAAAGCAATTAAAAATGAATATGGCAATTTTAATTTATCAGGAGTGGTGCTTTGGTCGGATGGTATTTTTAATGAAGGTTACTCACCGTTGGCACTTTCAACTACCTACCCAATTTACACAATAGGTGTAGGAGATACCTCAAAAATTAAAGATTTAGCAATTAAAGAAATTAGACATAATTCAACGGTGCTTGAAGGCAATAAATTGCTGCTGGAAGTTCATGTATTAAATAAAGATATTGGAAATGTTTCTACACCATTACGTGTTTATCAAAAAGGAAAACTTGTATCAACCCAAGAGGTACAATTAACGGCCAATCAATTACTGGTTAAAACTATTATTTCGATACCGATAACAGGTAGTGGCAAACAATCTCTTACCATTAATTTAAAACCTGTAGAAGACGAATTTACCAACTTAAACAATCAGCAAACCATCTATTTTGATGTGATAGATGCTCGTAAAAAAATATTGCTACTTGCTGCAGCTCCTCATCCAGATTTAAAAGCCATTAAATCATCTATTGAGCAGAGCGAATATTACGAAGTTGAATTGGCGTACGAATTACCTCAATTATTGGATTATGATTTAGTTATTTCGCATCAATACCCAACAGTTGGTACGAGAACACATGATAAAAACTTGTTTAAGGCGTCTTCAGTTCCTAAGCTAATGATTGTTGGAGCCGCCAATGATTTTAGGTTTCTTCGAACAGGTTTACCAATAATTAACTCAACCAATGCCAGAGGCAAAATGGATTTTGTAAAGCCAGTGTTAAATTCTGAATTTGATAAATTTCAACTTGAAGATTCGTTTATAGCATGGCTTTCTGATTTGCCTCCTATTGTAGTGCCTTACGGTTTGACAATAAATAGGGTTTCGATAAATGAGTTTCTTACGCAGCAAATAGGAAACGTAGTTACAAAGCAACCATTATTGTATTTTACAACGCACAAGGAGCAAAGGTTAGGAGTGTTGTTGGGGATTAATATTTGGAAATGGAAGTTAGATGAATACAGGCTAAATCAAACCCACGAAAATTTTGATGCGTTGGTTTCTAAAACGGTTCAATACCTAAGTTCTAATGCCAACAAAAAACGATTTTATGTAAATCCTCACAAAGGTTTTTATGAAAAGGGTGAAGATGTTTTGTTTAATACAGAAGAGTATAATGCGCTTTTTGAGCGAGTGGTTGGCAATAAGGTAAATCTAAGCTTAACGAATGAAAATGGCACTAAAACTAATTATTCATTTGTGCCTTTAAACGATAATTCTGTTTATAAAATTACTGGATTGCCAGAAGGGGTTTACAGCTATGCTGCTAACACTGAAATTGATACTAAAAAGTATTATGTCTCAGGTCAGTTTGTAGTTAAACAATTAAATAAGGAGGCGCTTAATCCTGTGGCTGATTTTGATTTGCTTAGGAAGCTCGCATTTAAATCGAATGCATCCTATTTTAATATAAATCAATCGGCTGAAATACAGTCTGAGTTGGAAAGCCTAAATCCCATTTCTAGTATTCATACTACTGAAAAGGATGAGCCACTTATTAACCTTAAATGGTTAATGATTATGTTGATATTGCTTGCAACCTCCGAGTGGTTTTTGCGTAAATTTTATGGAGGTTATTAAACTTGTTATTTGTCATTCTGAATTCATTTCAGAATCTACGACCCTGAAATAAATCAGGAGTTTACATTCTCATTACGAACCCTATTGCATAAAGTGGGTTCAATTAAATTTTAGCAGCAAATACTTCGCATTCAACTTTAATTTTGGCCTTAACTGATTCTGCCGCAGAGCAATAATTATCGGTGGCAAGTTTTGCCACTTTCTCAAAAGTTTCTAGGCTTGTATCAGGCGAGAACAGCGTGTACTTAGAGGTAATATGAGTTAATCCACGAGGGTGGTCTTCTTTTCGTACGCCTGTGGTTTCTATGGTAAGATCAATGAATGTTTTACGTTTTTTACGTAGCATAGATACAATATCTACCGCAGCACAACCTGCTATTGAAGCCAACATCATTTCTACAGGAGCCAGGCTTTTTTTATCATTGGCATGGCGCATATCTATATAAATCGTGTTGCCATTCTCATTTTCGGCAATGTATAATTCATCTTCTACGTAGCGGGTTATTATTTTCATCGGTATTTATTTAACATCAGTTAAAAAAAACGTCATTCCCACGAAAGTGGGAATCTGCTTAATTATTGAACAGATTCCTGCCTTCGCAGGAATGACGGTAATAGTGTAGTATCTATAAAGCAGCTAATGCTTTATCATAATCAGGCTCTTGAACTATTTCAGGAACTTGCTCAGAGTAAGTAACTTTACCATCCTCATTAATAACTATAACAGCTCTTGAATGAAGGCCTTCCATAGGGCCATCCACAATATTGGTTTTATAGGCTGTAGCAAAATCTGCATTTTTAAAATCCGATAAGTTTATTACGTTTTTAATTCCTTCTGCCTCACAAAAACGTGCATGAGCAAAGGGTAAATCTTTTGATATGCATAAAACAGTAACATCTTTATTACTAGCTTCTTCATTAAACTTACGAACAGAAGCAGCACAAATGCCTGTGTCTAATGATGGAAAAATATTAAGAATTACTTTTTTTCCTTTATAGTCTGATAGGCTTACGTTAGACAAATCGGTTTTAGTAAGCGTAAAAAGAGGTGCTTGTTGCCCAACAGTAGGTAGTTCACCTGCTGTGTTTATTTTGTTTCCTTTTAATGTGATAGTAGCCATAATTTTTATTATTTATTAGTTAATTGTTAAGGATTATTAGTTATTGGTAATGTTAGTTAGGTACTTCCTAATAACTATCAACAATTAACCAATAACTCCCTTTACCCATTTTGTTCTTTAATTAAGTTTAATGCTGATCCTTTTTTAAACCACACAATTTGATTTTTATTATACGTATGGCTGCAAACAACCACATCTCTTGTACCATCTTTATGGCTTAGTTTAAGTAAAATATCTTTTCCTGGTGCAAAATTAGTTAGGTTGATGGTTTCAATGGTGTCATCTTCCTGAAACTTGTCGTAATCACTTTTGGTAGCAAATGTAAGACCCAACATTCCTTGTTTCTTAAGGTTGGTTTCGTGTATTCTCGCAAATGATTTTACTAACACAATACGAACTCCTAAATGACGAGGTTCCATAGCGGCATGCTCTCTAGAAGATCCTTCGCCATAGTTTTCATCGCCAACTACAATAGAGCCAACGCCATTGGCTTTATAATCTCTTTGTGTTGCTGGTACAGCACCATATTCGCCTGTTAATTGGTTTTTAACCGAGTTAGTTTGCTCGTTAAAAAAGTTAACAGCACCAATAAGCATATTATCCGAAATATTATCTAAATGACCTCTATATCGCAACCAAGGACCCGCCATAGAAATATGATCTGTTGTACATTTTCCTTTCGCTTTAATTAATAGCTTCATACCTGTTAATTCTCCACCCATATAAGGAGCAAAAGGTTCTAATAATTGCAATCGTTTAGAATCAGAATCAACGTTAATGGTAACATCAGAACCATCTGCTGCAGGTTCTTTATATCCATTGTCTTCTACATCAAACCCTTTAGCTGGCAATTCTATTCCTGTTGGAACAGCTAGTTTTACTTCTTCTCCTTTTTCGTTAACTAATGTATCGGTTATAGGATTAAAATCTAGTTTGCCTGAAATGGCAATTGCCGCTACCATTTCAGGCGATGCAACAAATGCGTGTGTATTGGGGTTGCCATCTGCACGTTTTGCAAAGTTTCTATTAAATGAATGAACAATAGAGTTTTTCTTTTGCTCTTCAGCGCCTGGTCGTGCCCATTGCCCTATACAAGGGCCACAAGCATTGGTAAATATTTTGGTTGATTCAAATTTATTAAAGGTATCTAATAAGCCATCTCTATCTGCTGTAAAGCGAACTTGCTCAGAACCAGGATTTATACCCAAGGTTGCTTTAGGCTTAATGCCTTTTTTTACCGCATCATCAACTATAGACGCAGCTCTGGTTAAATCTTCATAAGATGAATTTGTACAAGAACCGATTAATGCCCACTCAATATCGGTTGGCCAATCATTGGCTGCTGCCTTTTCTTTCATTTCTGCAACAGGAGTTGCTAAATCTGGTGTAAAAGGCCCGTTTATATGAGGGGTTAATTCAGATAGATTAATTTCAATTACTTGATCAAAATATTTTTCTGGGTTTGCATATACTTCTGGGTCACCCGTTAAATGTTCTTTCACTTCATCAGCCAAATCAACTACATCTTGTCGGCCTGTAGAAGCAAGGTATCTTCGCATACTATCATCATAGCCAAAAGTAGAAGTAGTAGCACCAATTTCGGCACCCATATTGCAAATGGTGCCTTTGCCGGTACAGGATAATGATATGGCTCCTTCGCCAAAATACTCAACAATAGCACCCGTGCCTCCTTTAGCCGTAAGTATGCCAGCAACTTTAAGAATCACATCTTTAGGGGCGGTCCACCCATTTAATTTACCTGTAAGTTTTACGCCAATTAATTTAGGAAACTTAAGTTCCCAAGGCATATCGGCCATTACATCTACGGCATCAGCACCACCAACTCCAATGGCTAACATACCAAGCCCTCCAGCATTTACCGTATGCGAATCTGTTCCAATCATCATTCCGCCAGGAAACGCATAATTTTCTAATACAACTTGATGAATAATGCCAGCTCCTGGTTTCCAAAACCCGATGCCGTACTTATTCGAAACCGTTTCAAGAAAGTTGAATACTTCACCTGAGGCAGTTTTAGCAAAAGCTAAATCATCAGATGCTCCTTCCTTAGCTAGAATAAGGTGATCGCAATGTACCGTAGTAGGCACAGCCACTTTTACTTTTCCAGCCTGCATAAACTGCAATAAGGCCATTTGTGCAGTGGCATCTTGGCATGCAATTCGGTCTGGGGCAAAATCTACATAAGAGGCACCTCTTTCAAAAAGTGATTTTGCATTGCCTATTGATAAATGAGCATAAAGAATTTTTTCAGATAAAGTAAGTGGGTGATTTACTGTTTTTCTTGCTGCTTCTATGCGTTCTGGGTATTTCGCATACACAGCCTTAATCATATCAATATCGAATGCCATAAGTATAAATTTAAATATAATTAAATCTTTTTTACCCCCTATTTATTATAGGGATTTAATCTTAAAAAAACAAGTTTGTCTAATTTATTTTTGTTCGGAGTACAAATTTAGTAATAAATGTGCTTTAATGAATATGTTTTTATTCATTGATTAATATAATTATTTTCACGTTCTTTAGGTGCAACAATCTATTATAAGTAAAACCAGCAACTGTCTAGGTTTATATACCTAAGGCTTCGGATGCTAAAATGACTTACTTTTGGGTTACTTTTGTGTTTGTATTATCCATTTAGTAGGAGTTAATCTACATTATATGAAACTTATATTATTTAGCATGTTGTTGTTTTCTTCAATTTACTTAACAGAGGAAACCTATTGCGATGATCTTAAATTTAGTATTGAGGTAACTCATACAACAAACGGGACTAATAATGCAGTGCTTGAAATCACAGTAATTAAAAGTGCCTCAAAAGTGAAAGCCTATTTATATGGCGACACAAAAAGCAAAAATAAACTTAATGTTGAACTGACAGAACTAACAAATTTGCCTTCAGGCAAGTATATTTTAGTGCTTCAAAACAACAAATGTTCTTCTGTTAAACGTGATATTATAATCAAATGAGTAATATCGTAACCAATTACTACTTCAATTTAGCATTAAAAATGAAAGGCTTAAATCTTTTTAAGATATTCTTTATTTTAATAATTGCAGTACTGTCATCTTTTGATTCATTATCCCAACTTACAGCAACCTTTTCGAATCAAAAAGATGCATGTGATGGATTGAATAATGGATCCATTGATGTTACAGTAACAGGCTCTGTCGGTG
>CAZQWZ010000130.1:0-7616 GCA_964596935.1 uncultured Roseivirgaceae bacterium | reverse complement strand
CTGCACCAAATAAATCTACACCTATTTCATAGGCAGATAGTTTAATCTCTTGTTTTGTAAAGTACATAGCTAGTGCTTCTTTTACTATAAAAGATTTTGATGAGTTACTTTCTACACTGTAACTATTTAGCTTTTCTTCTAGCTTTTTATCTAATCTAACGTTTAGCATACCTAATCACTTAAAGTGTATTACAAATGTATTACATTTTATTGGATTTCAAACCTATCTTTGTTATTTGCTCGTTGTTATAAAAAAATGATTTTATTAATTTTGAATAACCTAAACAATGTAAGGGGTTACAAAATAAAACTCTAATTGAAATTTGCTACTTCATTTTTTAAAAAAGGTTAACTTTGCACTCTTTATTTCAAAATTAATAATTAAAATAGGGCATAAGCCCATCAAACATTATGGAATTATATCTTGATTCAGCTGATTTAGAAGAAATCAAAGAAGCGTTTGGCTTAGGTTTTATTAAAGGGTTAACTACTACACCAACATTTATGCACCGCCACGGTGTTACCGATATTGATGGTTTAATAGTAGAACTTTCTAAAATTGTCCCTATCCTGCAAATAGAAGCATTAGGCGATACTGCTGAAGATATTTTAGCAGAAGCTGAAAGACAATTAGCATTAGGTTTAGATATTGATAAAACAGTTTTTAAAATACCTGTTTCGTTAGAAGGCGTTAAGGCTTGCAAGTTGCTTAAAGATAAAGGCTTTAAAGTAAATGTACACTTAGTTTATACTTTGCAACAAGCCTATATGGCAATGGAAGCAGGTGCTGATTATGTGTGTCCTTTAGTGGGTCGTTTACAAGATCAAGGTACTGATGCGCTGGATTTAGTCGCCCAGTGTGTTGATGCCGTTGAAACTTACGGATACGATTCTAAAATTATGTTCTCATCAGTTCGTTACCCAGAGCATATTCGTAATGCCATAAACATAGGTGTTCATGTTTGTACCGTGCCTTGGAAAGTAATGAAGCAATTAACTTCTAACCACTTTACAGAAGTAGGTATTTCTCAATTTGTTGAGCACACCAAATTAATGACGGTTAAAGTGAAAGATGTTCTTTCGGCTAAAAACCCTATGGTAACAATGAAAGACTCTGTTACTGATGCGTTGGTTAAAATGACCGCTTCTGGCTTTGGGTGTGTAGCTGTTATGGATAATAATAAACTAGTGGGCACATTTACCGATGGCGATTTACGAAGATTAGTAGAAGAAAATGGCGAAGGAGCAGTAAGTAAAAAAATGGGAGACCTTTCTTTCAATAGCCCAATTACAATTCAAGGAGAAGTATTGCTACACGATGCTTCAGTTCTGTTCCGCGAAAAAGGAATAGATAACCTAATTGTATTAAATGGCGAAGAAGTTGTTGGCCAAATTGATATTCAGGATTTGAAATAATCACTAGTGGATTTTTTAAATTCAAACGATATAAAACAAGTATTTGAAATGGCAGGAGGGGAATTTATTTCCCCTCTTTCTGTTTTTACCGAAAAAATGCCCAACATCAAGGCATTTGTTTTCGATTGGGATGGTGTTTTTAATAGCGGATTTAAGCAAGATAATACAGGGAGTCCTTTTTCTGAGCCTTCGAGTATGGGATTAAATATGCTACGGTTTAGTGGCTACCTTAAAAATGGAGTTATCCCGCATATATTTATTATTACTGGCGAAAATAATTTGCCAGCATTAAAGTTGGCTAATCGCGAGCATTTTTCGGCAGTATATTTAAGCGTGCGAAACAAACTAAAAGCACTAGAGCATATTGAAACTGAATTTGGCATAAATGCCAATGAGATAGCTTTTACTTTTGACGACATACTAGATTTAGGCTTAGCCAATGCCGTTGCTCTAAGGTTTCAGGTTAACCGAAAAGCAAACCCTTTAATGGATGAGTTTGTTAAAGCAAACGAAATAGCAGATTATAAAACAGGAACTGAAGGCCAAGAACATGCGGTTAGAGAGATTTGCGAATTAATTATTGGATTAAATGGCAATTACGATCAAACTGTAAGTGAAAGGATGAATTTTACATCAACTTATCAAACCTATTTAAAATTACGAAACTCTGTAGCTCCCTTATTTTTTGAAGGAAAAGCAGGAGAAATTCAGCTGTATAATACTTAAATTGGTATTTAAACGAAATATTTATTTGTGGCTAAAGTATTAATATTAATTCAGTCGGCTATATTCATTATTTTGTCTGCAATTCACCTCAGTTGGATGTTTGGCAGTAAGTGGGGGTTAAGTTCGGCTTTGCCAACAACCCCTGAAGGAATAAACGTGTTAAGCCCAACAAAACTTGATACAGCTATTGTGGCTATAGGCTTGCTTTTATTTGCAGCTTATTATTTAGTAAAAGGCAACTTTTTGAGAGTTAATACACCTAATTGGTTTAAAAACTATGTTGGTTGGCTGATTAGCTCCTTGTTTTTACTTAGAGCCATTGGCGATTTTAACTACGTTGGTTTTTTTAAAGAGGTTACAACTACAAGTTTTGCCGAGTTAGACTCAATACTTTACTCCCCATTGTGTTTAGGGTTGGCAGCAATAGGAGTAGTTCTTGAGTTAATTATTAAAAAGGAATACTAGCCAGCCGTTGTTTTTTTGAAGGAAAAATAGAGAAAATGCACCCTTACCTTATTTTTTAATACACAACACAAACTTGTTATTTAGAAAGAATCTAAATAGTTAAAAACTAGCCCCAATGCCACATTCTTTTAAGTTTTAATTTCTTATTTTTGCCCGACTTTAAAGAAGATTAATTCGATTGAGAGTATGTTTAAAACAGTTAAGCTAAAAAAAGGATTTGATATCAACCTAGCCGGTAAAGCTGAAAACAAAGTTTCCGATTCGCTTACATCGCAAACGTATGCCGTTAAGCCCACTGATTTTATTGGAATGCAACGCCCTAAAGCTATTGTAGCTGTTGGCGATTCTGTAAAAGCGGGAACTCCTATTCTTTTGGATAAAAAGAATGAAACGGTAAATTATGTTGCACCTGTTAGTGGTGAAATCGTAGATATCAAAAGAGGAGAAAAAAGAAAGCTTCTCGAAATCGTAATTCTAGCCGATAAAGAAATAGAATACGAATCGTTTAACAAATATTCTGCCAGCGACCTAGCGAAGGTAAGTAAGGATGATTTGAAAGAACAAATGCTTAAGGCAGGAGTTTGGCCAAACATAATTATGCGGCCTTTTGGTGTGGTAGCAGATAGTAACGATTCGCCTAAATCTATTTTTATAAGCGGATTCGATTCAAGCCCATTGGCACCTAATTATAACGTAATATTTAGGGGGGAAGAAAAAGCATTTCAAGCAGGAGTAAACGTATTAAAAAGATTTACAAGTGGCTATATCCACGTAAATGTAAATTCTGCAGATGAAGTTAACCCTGTATTTTTAACCGCTGAAAATGTGCAACTTAACAAGTTTACTGGCAAACACCCTGCAGGTAATGTAGGTATTCAAATACACCACGTTGATCCTATTGCTAAAGGAGATATTGTATGGACAGTTAATCCAGGGGGTGTTATCCAAATAGGTAAATTGTTTTTAGAAGGCAAATATGATGCCTCTAAAATTATTGCTATTACAGGGTCTGAAGTAAGTAATCCTCAATATTATAAAACCTATGCAGGAGCATCTGTAAAAACATTTACTGAGGGCAATTTAAAATCTGATAACGTACGCTATGTAAGCGGTAATGTGCTTACCGGTGAAAGCGTTGGAGAAGAAGGCCATTTAGGGTTTTATGCTAATCAGTTTACAGTACTTCCAGAAGGTGACCATTTTCAGTTTATGGGTTGGATATTACCAACGATGAATAAATTGAGTTTCCATAAAGCAATTGGATTGCTATCTTTTCTTAATGGAGCTAAAAAAGAGTATGTACTAGATACGAATGTACAAGGAGAGCCACGGGCATTTGTACAAACAGGTGCATTTGAAAAAGTGGTTCCAATGGATATTCTGCCAACACATCTATTAAAAGCTATTTTGGCCGAAGATTTTGACGAAATGGAAGAACTTGGATTATACGAAGTAATTGAAGAAGACTTTGCCCTTTGTGAGTTTATCGATGTTTCTAAACATAATGTACAATCCATAGTGAGAGAAGGGCTTGACCTGCTTCAGTATAGTTAAAAGATGAATTGAATATGAAGTTTATAAGAAACATTGTAGAAAAAGCTAAAGTTCCTTTTGAAAAGGGAGGAAAGCTCGAGAAATATCATCATTTATTTGAAACGATAGACACTTTATTGTTTGTTCCTAACGAAACAACAAGGCTTAAAGGTGTACAAGTAAGAGATGCCGTAGATCTTAAAAGATTTATGATAACGGTAATAATTTCATTAGTGCCAGCCTTATTGTTTGGTATGTATAATGTGGGTTACCAATACTATGAAGCAACAGGTTTAGAGCCAGCTTCTTCATGGGATTTATGGTGGATTGGTATTCAAAGAGTAGTGCCAATAATTATAGTGTCTTATGTATTTGGGTTGTTTATAACGGAGTTTGCATTTTCTGTAATCCGTAAGCACCCAATTAACGAAGGCTATTTGGTTTCAGGTATTTTAATACCCATGGTAATGCCACCAACAATGCCTTTATGGCAAGTGGCAGTTGCCGCTATTTTTGCTGTTGTTATGGCAAAAGAAGCTTTTGGAGGAACAGGAATGAATGTACTTAACGTAGCCTTGGTTGCTAGAGCATTTTTGTATTTTGCTTACCCTTTAGATATTTCTGGAGATCAAGTATGGGTCTATTTAGGAGATCAAATGGCCGTGGATGGTTTTTCTGGAGCAACGCCATTAGCGTTAGCAGCTGCTACGTTAGAATCTGGCCAAAATGTAGTCCAAACATTTGCAGCACATAGTGCTGATTATTCGTTTGCTAATTTATTTTATGGATTTGTACCAGGATCAATTGGAGAAACATCAGTACTGATGATATTAATTGGTGCAGCCATATTAATATTTACAGGAGTTGGAAGTTGGAAAATTATACTGAGCGTATTTGGTGGAGCCTATTTAATGGCACTTTTATTAAGTGTAGTAGGAGTAAATCAGTATATGATGATGCCACCAGAATATCATTTGGTAATTGGAGGGTTAGCGTTTGGAGCTGTATTTATGGCTACTGACCCTGTTACTGCTTCGCAAACCGAAACAGGAAAATGGATTTATGGATTTATGATTGGGGTTTTAACTATTATCATTCGTGTTTTAAATCCAGCATACCCAGAAGGCATTATGCTAGCAATTTTATTTATGAACGTATTTGCGCCACTTGTTGATTATTATGTGGTAGCAGCTAATAAGAAAAGGAGGTTAAAACGTGCAACGGTCTAATACATACGTACTCATATTCACATTCATTATGACTGTGGTTATTGGAGGAATATTATCTTTTACATCACAAATTTTGGCTCCGGCTCAAAAAAAATCTATTGAGCTAGATACTAAACAATCAATTCTAAGTGCTGTAATGACATTAGAAAAAGGAGATGATGCTTTAGCTATTTATAGTAAAAGAATTAAATCTATAGTAGTTGATATAGAGGGCAACTTGATTAAAAAAAACAAAAAAGGAAATCCAATTATAGCAGAAGAAGTTAACATCTTAAAAAACTATAAAATGGATCCTTCTGCTAGAGAATATCCTGTATTCAAATATATGAGCGAAACTAATCCTGATGAGATAGAAGCCTATATACTGCCACTTTACGGAGCAGGTTTATGGAACGCTATTTATGGATTTGTGGCTCTTGAAAAGGATTTGAATACCATTAAGGGTGTTTCATTTGGCCATGTTGCGGAAACACCTGGGCTTGGTGCAAGAATCGATTCTAAGGAAATACAGATTCGTTACCAAGGCAAAACCATTTTTGATGAGAAAGGGAATTTAGTTTCTGTGGTTATGCTTAAAGGTGAAATGAAAGACTCATCCTTATTTGGCACACACGAAGTAGATGGTATGTCGGGTTCAACTTTAACGGCCAAAGGCCTAAACGCTATGCTTAAAGATTACCTTATCAGCTACGAATCATTTATTAAGAAAAATCAACATCAGTAATTAATTATTATGAGTACTGAAACTTTAGAACAACCAGTGGAAAAAGCTCCTAGCGAAGCAATCTTCTCTAAAAGAAGAAGAAGGTTTGTAATGGATCCATTGGATGATGATAACCCAGTTACTATTCAAGTACTAGGGATATGTTCGGCTTTGGCTGTAACAGTTAAAATGGAGCCTACCTTGATTATGTCAATTGCAGTGGTGTTTGTAATTGTATTTGCTAACCTAATTGTTTCTTTAATTAGAAATTTAGTGCCAGGTAGAATTAGAATTATTGTGCAACTTGGTATAATTGCTACCCTTGTAACCGTAGTTAGCGAAGTGCTTAAAGCATACAATTATCCAATGTTTAAAGTGCTTGGCGCCTTTGTTGGCCTTATTATAACCAACTGTATTGTTATGGGTAGGTTAGAGGCCTTTGCGATGGGGCATAAAGCATGGGATTCTGTACTCGATGGCATTGGCTCGGGATTTGGCTACGCTTGGGTAATATTAGCAGTTGCTTTCTTTAGAGAACTTTTTGGCTCTGGCTCTGTATTTGATTTCCCGGTTTTTGAAGCAATTGGATTACCAAACTTTCCTTTGAATGGCATGATGGTTGATTCCATTGGAGCATTTATGATATTAGGAGTTATTATTTGGGTGCAAAGAGCACGAAACGGTTACGTAGAAAATTAAAAGATTATGGAATTATTTAATCTCGGAATAAGATCTATTTTTATAGATAACATGGTTTTTGCCTATTTCCTAGGCATGTGCTCATTCTTGGCAGTTTCTAAAAAAGTATCTACAGCAATTGGTTTAGGATCTGCTGTAGTATTTGTTTTGGGTATAACGGTACCAGTTAATTGGTTGGTTCAAGAATACATTCTAAAAGAAGGTGCTTTGGCATTTCTAGGCGCTGAGTTTGCAGAAATGAATTTAGAGTTTCTTCAATTTATTATGTTTATTGCCATTATTGCTGCTATGGTGCAGCTTGTTGAAATGGTTGTAGAGAAATTTTCTCCAGCTCTTTATGGTTCATTAGGAATTTTTCTGCCACTAATAGCTGTAAACTGTGCTATTTTGGGTGGTTCATTATTTATGGTTCAACGTGATTATACATTTGCTGAAGCCTCGGTTTTCGGAGTTACTTCTGGCATTGGTTTTATGTTAGCAATTGTTGCCTTGGCTGCTATACGTGAAAAACTAAAATACTCTAATGTGCCAGATGCTTTAAAAGGACTAGGTATTACCATGATTATTACTGGGCTAATGGGCATTGCCTTTAAATCATTTATTGGAATAGCTATTTAATAGCTATAATTAGTACAAGTCATTCCTTCGATGGCTATCGGAGGAATCTCAACAATATTAAAAAGGTGTCTCAAAAGGACACCTTTTAATTTTATTACTGAGTATAAGATTCTTCGCTTCGCTGTTCAGAATAAAAAAACAGAGAAGCCTAGATGCTTATTTTTCAATGCTGACGAAGGAAGCATCTTATCAAACAAAAACAGACTACTATTAAAAATGGATTCAGC
>CAZQWZ010000129.1:0-7683 GCA_964596935.1 uncultured Roseivirgaceae bacterium | reverse complement strand
CTACCTTTGGTGAATCTACTGTATGGATTGGTTTAGGAAGCCCTGCTTCAAGGGTTTTTAAATCGGAAGATAAAGGAAAAACTTGGACCGTTGTAGAAACAGCTATGAAGAGGCCTGATGCGCCAGCTGGCGCAGGCATATTTTCTTTGGATTTTACTAGTGATCAATATGGCATAGCCGTTGGTGGTGATTATGAAAACGATAAAGACAGCAATTTAAATGCAGCAATTACAACAGATGGAGGAACTACTTGGAATGTGATTACCGATAATCAACCCAATGGTTACCGTTCCGTTGTAGCTAATATACCTTCTACAAAATGGTGGGTAGCGGCTGGCACTTCTGGAATAGATGTATCGAAAGACAATGGAGTAACTTGGAAAGCTGTAAGTGACGAAGGCTTCCACGTAGCCGCTTTTGGAAGTAGCAACGTGGGTTGGCTAAGTGGTGGTGGAAAAATTGCCAAGATTGTAATTGAGTAGAAAGTTAGAAGTTTGGAGTTGGAGTTGGAAGTCAGAAGTAAAAAAAAGTAAGTATTCGAGCAGTTTCAAATCATTTTACCGCAAAGAGCACAAAGTTTGCAATGGTTTTCTTAGCATTATTAGCGATTTCTTAGCGTACATTGCGGTTAGTTTAAACCTAATCCATAGGTACAAAAAAAGAAACAAATGATTAAATCTAAGCTATACATTAAAAACATGGTCTGCGACCGATGTATTTCGGCTGTTAGAAGCGAGTTGCATTCGTTAGGTTTAGAAATAGAGCATATTCAATTGGGTGAAGTTGATGTAACTTCAAACACTAATCTTGATTTAGGCTTAATTGGAAAAAGGCTACAATCACAAGGTTTTGAACTAATTGATGACCAAAAGTCGCAACTTATAAACCGGCTTAAATCAAGTATAATAGAAGAAATTAGGGCTGACCAACCTCATAGAAAGGCAAGTGAAAATTTTTCTTCCTACCTAGCCAATATTCTTAATGTTGATTACACGCAACTAAGTAAAACCTTTTCTTCATTAGAAGGGCGTACCATCGAAAAATACATTATTGCTCAAAAAATTGAGTATGTAAAAGAGCTATTAATGTATAACGAGCTATCACTTAGCGAAATAGCCTGGAAACTTGATTACAGCAGTGTACAATACCTATCCAACCAATTTAAAAAAGCAACAGGGCTAACTCCAAGCAGCTTTAAAGGACTAAAAGATGATAAAAGAAAAACGCTGGATAAGGTGTAAATTCTAAGGGGTTATTCTAAATCTAGCACTATTTTCAAATTGCTTTTTACACCATCAATTAAATCCGTTGGTAGCTCTCCAATTTTTTCAATAAATCTTTTATTATCAATGGATCGTAATTGCTCAATGAGAATATCACTACCCCGTTCCATATTACCCTCTCCTTTCGGTAAATGAACCCGTAAAATATCAAAGCCTTCCACCACTTTACTCGTAATAGGACAAATAATTGTAGAAGGATGTGGAATTCTATTTAAAAAATCAGTTTGTACAACTAATACAGGTCTTTTCTTGCCCGCTTCAGTACCTTTCTGAGGGTTTAGATTTGCTAGCCAAATCTCAAATTGCCTAATCTTCATATTCAAAAGCCTCAAACTCTCTTAAAACTTCCATGGCACCTTCCCTCGTTAACTCAGACTCTCTTTTGAGTTTTTTTTCTAAAATAGCTCGTTTTTGAATTCGATTATAATACTCAATTGCTTCGTTTATATACCTATTTCGAGACTTTTTAAGGCCATCAAGGATTTTATCTGTTTCTACAAATATTGAATCATCTATTTTAAGTGATACTGTTTTCATATATCAAATATATATCATATTATGGTATTATTTTTTAATATCATAAAAAAACTAAGCTATGAACTATAAATCTCATACAATACACACTCCTTTAACTGCTCATTATCCTTTAGAAGTGAATGTTCAAAGTTTTTCACTTTTTGCATCTCAATCTTTTTCATCACGTTTTCTGATGCTGTATTAATCGCAGGAGCAATCGAAAGAATTTTATCAATTTTAAACTCTTCAAAAGCATAGGTTAACACTCTTTTTGCTCCTTCAGTAGCATATCCTTTGCCCCAATGTTTTGTTGCAATTCGCCAACCAATATCAATACAAGGAGTAAAATTTGCTTCATAGGTTTGGTCTGAAAGCCCAATAAACCCTATAAACTCATTATTCTCTAACCTATCTACTGCAAAATAGCAGTAATCCTTAGTATCAAGCTGATTTTGCATTCTTGTAATAAATTGCAGGGTTTGTTCTTCAGTTTGAGTACTTGGGAAGTACTTCATCACTTCTGCATCAGAATTTATTGTGACCAATTTAGCCAAATCTGAATCAATCCAATTTCTGAAGCCTAGCCGTTGAGAAGTAAAAATGTATTTCATTGTATAAATTAAATCCTTAGAAAAATAAAAAAGTTAACCACAAAGACACACAAAGAAAGCACAGAGGCACACAGAGAACATTGCAAAATTGATTATTGTTAATTAATAATTGGCAATTATTTTACAGCGTATAATCAGGCCAAAGAATAATATCAACTCTTCTATTTCTTAACCTGCCTTTTAAGGTTGAATTATCATATACTGGATTGTATTTACCAAAGTCTTTTATTTCCATTCGCTCCAATAAAATGGCCAATTTTAATAGTTCTGCAATAGCCGCTTCACTGCGCAATTCGGATAATCGCTGGTTATACTCAACCGAACCTATATTATCGGTATGGCTATGGATGGTTATTGAATAATTATGTATCCCTTCCACAGACTTTATAAACTCTTCCAATTCTTGGATTTGATAACCATCTACAAAATAGCTTCCACCTCCAAAATAAATACTGTGTGTAAGTTGGGGTTCTGCACTATTAATTTGAGCATTTGTAGCTATAGAGCTAATCAACATCCAAAGAAAAAAAGTATAGCGCATAGCTTTTTAGTTATTGGTATTCCAAATTTGTAATTGTCATTTCAAATTTATTTTGGAATCTAGTTACAAATTATTTGAGATCCTGAAACAAGTTCAGGATGACGTAAACAATTTAACGTAAGGGATTATCATCAAGTTTAATTTTATCTTTGATGATGAAATGAAAACCGAATATAAAGCACTTCTAGAAAAGATAAACAAGCAACCTAAAAGCATTAAGCAAACATTCACCGCTCTTAAAAAAATGCGCAAAGGAGATGTGGACAAACTAATTCATAATCTGCACGAAGAAGCTTTTGAAACCATTGATTGTTTAGAGTGTGCCAATTGTTGTACTACCACAGGCCCATTAGTAACTGATAAGGATATTGATAGAATTGCCAAACATTTAACCCTAAAGCCTACTCAATTTATTGATACCTATCTAAGAATTGATGAGGATAATGACTATGTATTTAAAACTATGCCTTGCACTTTTTTAGGGAGCGATAATTATTGTAATATTTATGAAGAACGCCCAAAGGCGTGTAGAGAATACCCACATACGGATAGGGTAAACCAACAAGGCATTCTTTCGATTACTCAAAAAAATGTAAAACTGTGCCCAGCAGTAGCTCAAATATTTATACATATTAAGGAAAGTAAAAAATCTTAAATTACTATCTTCGTTTAAGATTTTTACACTCCAGTTTTATGTCACGACTCATTATTATTTCCAATAGATTACCTGTAACAATATCTGAACGCAATGGCGAGTTAACGCTTAACCCAAGTGCTGGCGGATTGGCTACTGGATTAAACTCGTTAAAAGCAGAACGAGAAGTACATTGGATTGGTTGGCCAGGCATAAATACTTCTAAAAAGGAAAAGCAATTAGCCATTACTGAAAAGCTGGAAGCTTTAAATATGACTCCGGTGTTTATCCCTAAAGATAAATTTTCAGGCTATTATAATGGCTTTAGCAACTCCACTTTATGGCCATTATTTCATTACTTTCAGCAATACTCCGATTTTTACGAAACTACCTGGCGCGATTATCAATATGTGAATTATCTTTTTGCTGAGCAGATTTTTAAAACCGCACAAAAGGATGACATATTTTGGGTACAAGATTATCATTTGATGTTGGTTCCTCAACTTATCAGGCAACAATATCCCCAAGCATCCATTGGCTTCTTTTTGCACATTCCTTTTCCCACGTATGAGCTACTCCGCACAATGCCAAAGCGCAAAGAATTGCTCAATGGCGTTTTAGGGGCAGATTTAATAGGGTTTCACACCCACGATTATGCTCGTCATTTTTTATCTGCGGTACGCAGAATACTTGGCCACGAACACCACTTTTTAGGCAGAATTAGACTTGAAGACCGTGTGGTAGAAGTAGATTCATTCCCAATGGGAATAGATTATGATAAGTATGCAGACGCAGTTCAAAAGGCGGCTGTAAAAAAAGAGATTAAACGGTTTGAAAAAGAAATTGGTGATGTAAAAATCATTTTAACTATTGATAGACTCGATTATTCAAAAGGACTGCCTCAACGAGTAAGAGCCTTTAAATTATTTCTCGAAAAGTATCCTGAATACCAAGGTAAGGTAACAATGGTTATGATTGTGGTTCCTTCTAGAGATAACATTAAACATTATAACGCCTTAAAAGAAGAGCTTGATAAACGTGTAGGAGGCATTAATAGTAAGTATGGCAATATTTCTTGGACACCTGTGCATTATTATTACCGATCGATTTCGTTTAATAAGTTAATTGCGTGGTATAAAGTAGCACCAATTGCTTTAATAACCCCTTTTAGAGATGGCATGAATTTAGTAGCCAAAGAGTATATTGCTACCAAAGACGATGGCAAAGGCGTGCTTATATTAAGCGAAATGGCCGGAGCTTCCAAGGAGTTGGTAAGTGCATTACAGGTTAACCCTAATAATTTGCATCACATAGCCGACTCCATTTATAAAGCGTTAGAAATGGATGAAGTTGAGCAAATTGAAAATATTCGTTTGATGCAAAAAGTGGTAAAACGAAATAATGTAAATCGTTGGGCCTCTATTTTTCTTGATAACCTTTTAGAAGTTAGAAAGAGTTCTAGTCAAATCCTTAAAAACCAATTTGACCAAGCAAAAGAAACAGAACTGCTTGAAAAGTACACGGCTTCGAATAGCAGATTAATATTACTCGATTACGATGGCACTTTGGTTAATTTTAGAGCCAACCCAAATAGTGCTCGCCCAACAAAAACAGTATATACTACCATTGATAAATTAAGCAAGGATACTAAAAACAGAGTTGTAATTATTAGTGGTAGAGATAAAGGTGATCTTGAAAATTGGTTTGGAAAATACAACATTGAGCTTGTAGCAGAGCACGGAGCTTGGCACCGAACAGCTAAGAAAGAATGGAATAAATACAGCCAATTAAATACCAATTGGAAAGAAGAACTTGCCCCCATTATTCAGCAATTTGTTGATAGAACTCCAGGCTCTTTTATGGAAGAGAAAAATTACTCTTTAGCTTGGCATTATCGTAAAACAGACCCAGGTTTAGCCGAAATTAGAATGCACGAATTAATGGAGCAACTAAGCCATTCCATTACAGGTAAAAGCCTCCAAATAATGGAAGGCAATAAAGTACTTGAAGTTAAAAATGATGAGATTAATAAAGGCAAAGCCACTCTAAAGCTAATCGAAAACAATTCGTACGATTTTATGCTCGCAATTGGCGATGATTTTACCGATGAAGACACCTTTAAAGCACTGCCATCAACTGCAATAACACTAAAGGTTGGGTTTACTGAAACAGCCGCAAAGTATAATATTAAGTCGGTGGAAAGTGTAATTTCTTTACTGCAAAAGATGAATAAAATTACTAAATAGTACAAATTTTCAATTGTACTATTTAGTAAAGCGATAGAATTATGCTTTCGTATTGGCTATATAATCATCAATTATTTCTTCTAAAATACTTAAAGGAACCGCTCCATTTTTAAGTACAACATTATGAAACTCCTTTAAATCAAACTGGTCTCCTAACTCATTTTTTGCCTTTTCTCGCAGCTCCAAAATCTTCATCATTCCTATTTTGTAAGCGCACGCTTGGCCAGGCATTACAATGTAACGCTCAATTTCGGTAACTACCTCACCAGTAGTCATGCCTGTATTGTCCACCATATACTCAATTCCTTCTTCTCGTGTCCACCTTTTGTAATGAATACCTGTATCAACCACTAATCGAACGGCTCTAAACATTTCTGCTTGTAGCCTACCTAAATTCCCAAAAGGGTCATTCTCATACATCCCAATTTCCCAAGCCAACTGCTCAGAGTATAATGCCCATCCTTCTACATAAGCAGTAAATAAACCGAAAGTTCTAAAAATTGGCACACCTTCCAATTCAGATTGAATGGCAATTTGAAAATGATGGCCTGGAACACCTTCGTGGTAAGCCAATGTTTTCATCCCAAACTTTACAGTTTCACTTACATCTCGCAGGTTTGCATAAAATACACCGCCTCTGGAGCCATCCATTGCTGGCTGACTATAATAAGCTCCTGCTGAACCCTCTTCTTTAAATTCAGGCACTCGTTTTACTTCCAACCCTGCTTTAGGGCGTACATCAAATGCTTCGTCTAAATTCCCATTTATCTCATCTATAATTTCAATAAATCGAGCTATAACTTCTTCTCTACCATCATCGTTATTTTGAAATAGGAAACGTTCTTCTTTGTTTACTTCTTGCACGATTTCTCCAATGGTTTTGGTTGTATCCGCATACCCTTCACTGTTCAAAATAGCAAGCATTTCTGTTTTAATCCGAGCCACTTCTTTTAATCCAATTTGGTGTACTTCTTCGGGGGTATAATCAGTAGTAGTGTTAGAAGATAATTGGTATTGGTAATAGGCATCTCCATCAGGAAACTTCCAAACGCCATCATCCGTGGTTGCACGAGATTTAAGGTCTTTAAAATAAGCTATCAATTTGCCATAGGCATCAAAAACTGTGGTTCTAATTTCTGTTTCAGCTTGTAACTTATAGGCTTCTTTCTGTTCCTCAGAAAGGCCTTCAACTTCATCAATCTTAGTATTAAGGTTGGCATATAAAACATTCTTTTTTACAGGATCTTCATCGGTTACTTCTACGTTTATATCATTCGATTTTTTGCTGCCCACAAAACCTGTCATCTCACTTAGTACTCGATCAATTACAAATTTGGGAGGTATAATTCCTTTCTCCTCACTTAACTTTAAGCCCTCCAACACTTGATCAAACTTTATTCCGAACTTAGAAAGGCGAGCAATATAGGCTTCTACATCACTTTCATCCTCTAGCTTATGGGCGCTTTCCATCATGCTTGGCAAATTACTCTGTACCCCAAACATTTGGTTTACTGGGTAGCCATAATAAAAGTACTTTTCGCCATCAACCTGATCTTTTAAAAAGTAGCTTAAAATTTTAGTATTGAGTTGGTTTTCTGGCGATTGGCTTTCAAAATCATAGCTAAGTAAAGTATTATAATTAGCCTTCATCTTATTAAATTCTTCCCATTGCTTTTTATCCGACACATCACTCAAGTCATCTTTATATATATCATATAAAACAGGAATACCCAATTGCGTAACCATTTCGGGACTAGAAATAGCGAATTCCACAAAAACCTTATCGTAAAACATTCTTACACTAAATGGTTTAAACCAGACAAGATTCACCGCCCAAATAATAGCGATTGTT
>CAZQWZ010000128.1:0-7697 GCA_964596935.1 uncultured Roseivirgaceae bacterium | reverse complement strand
CAGACACTTGAAACATTTGTGCGAACCATCTAACAAAGCAGCATATTAATAGTTTTTTTGCCAACGCTCTTTTGCGCTATGGCGCAATTTGCCACCCAAGGCAAGAGACCCCGATTTAATATGTCTTACAATTGACCCTCTGGATTTATTGAAATAACATTACTAATATGGAAATTTAGGTTTTAATTCGGGGCCACTTGCCGCAATCACTTTGTTCTAGCTAGCATTCTCTTAATGTACGTCCTGCTCAAGCAAGAATCTGTACGAATCTAAAAGAATTTCTTAGTCTGGTTCACCTCTTTAACTTTCCTTTATATGTGTTCACCAAATCGCTAAAGCCGCTAGGCTCTTAACCTTTGAGGTGACAATAGACTCTGTATTAGCACGGTATAAAAATATCGATGATATTAAAAATGAATTAAAAACTTATTAAAATGCGAAAGCATCTACTAGATAGTACATTATTTGTAATAGAGAGCCAAAGGTAAATGCTAAACTGGTTGATTGGGATTAACAAAGACGGAGGCAAGGTGCCATTCATTTCTTGCAAGTGGCTCAAGAAATACTTAAAAGAAGCACCTTTGCAAATAACAAATACAACAAAACTGTCAAGACTATTGAGGACAAGTATATTATATTTGATTTATAAAGTACTTGACATATGGAATATTTAAATACACACTTAAAGCCAAATATAAAAATAGGAATGTGGCTTTATTTCCTAACTTTTCTATTTTCTTGTAAAGATGACAATATAGTTATTCAATTAGCAACTGTAAACACAGGGATTCCAACTGACATAAAAGCTACAAATGCTCAATTAAGCAATACTATTGATTTTGATGGAGGTGCTCCTATTGTGGATAGAGGAACCTGTTGGAGTATATTACCAAACCCAGTAATTGATGACAATCGATCAAATGATGGCACAGGAACAGGAAGGTTTAATTCTGTTTTATCTCAACTTGACCCTAATACAATATACTATGCAAGAGCATACGCTATTAATGAATTAGGCGTTGCTTATGGAGAAAGTAAAGAGTTTTTGACTCAGAGTGGAAGCATTGATCTATTAACTACACAAATTACTGATATAAGCATAAACGCTGCAACTAGTGGAGGAGAAATAACTAACGATGGTGGTGATGAAATTTTGGCACGCGGAGTATGTTGGAGTACGTTAGTCAATCCAACTATTGAAGATAATAAAACTTTAGATGGAATTGGTTTGGGGGTATATTTTTCTTCAATTTCTAACTTGGCATTGAACACTAAATATTATTTAAGGTCGTATGCAACAAATGGGGTAGGAACGAGCTATGGTGCCCAAGAAGAGTTTACCACGAGGAATGGGATACCAACATTGACCACCACCACAATTACAAACGCTACAATTAATAGTGCAACCAGCGGAGGTAACATTATTGAAGATGGTGGAGATCCTATTTTGGTTATAGGGATTTGTTGGAGTACTTTCCCTAACCCTACAATCAATGATAATAAAACTACAAATGGTAATACTCTCGGAGATTTTACGGCTTCAATAACAGCAATATTGCCAAATACAACTTATTATGTCCGATCCTATGCGACAAACAGTACAGGAACTAATTACGGATCTTCAAAGCAATTTACATCAAGAGATGGCATAGCACAAATTGAAACATCTCCTATTAGTGGCATAACCCTAAATTCGGCATCAGCCGGAGGTGAAATATTTGATAATGGGGGAGATGCTATTATAGAAAGAGGAATATGTTGGAATACATCTGGGAGTCCCACTATTGCAAACAATAAAACTAGTGATGGATCAGGAATAGGAAATTTTTCATCCTCAATGGGAGGACTAAGTATTAACACTGTTTATTACGTAAAAAGTTACGCTACCAACAGCACAGGAACAACATATGGGGACGAAAAAATAGTTAAAACTTATTCTGGAAGTGTATCAGACATAGATGGGAACAACTATTATACTGTAACAATAGGCACACAAATTTGGATGGCTGAAAATCTTGCAACGACAAAATTCAATGATGGCGTTGCTATTCCACTAATTATTGATGACACAGAATGGAAAAATTTAACAACTAGTGGATTCTCTTGGTATAACAATGATGAAACCACCTACAGACAAAATTATGGAGGGTTGTATAATTGGCATACAACCAGTTCTAGTAAAATATGCCCTATTGGGTGGCATATTCCCTCTAACACTGAATGGACTTTATTAACAGATTATTTGGGCGGAAAATTAGTAGCCGGTGGAAAAATTAAAGAAACCGGAATGGTTCTTTGGGATAGTCCCAATACAGGTGCTACAAATGAATCAGGATTTTCAGCTGTCCCTGCAGGAAGCAGGCAACAAAATGCTGTCTTTAGTGAAATTGGTGGTTACGGATTTTGGTGGAGCAATTTAGATTATAGCACTACAAGTGCTTGGTATTACTTTGTTGGATATAAAGATATTGAGGTTACAGAATTTCTCACAGGGAAGCAATCAGGCCTATCTATTCGGTGTCTTAAAAACTAATTAAAGTTGATTTTAGAGGATAGAAGAAAGAATTTTTATGAAAATATGCAAGCTCTGCCAAAGTGGGCAAAAACTTTTAAAAAAGTCTCATATAATTCCCGAATTTCTTTATAAAAGTTTGTATGATAAAAACCATCGATTAGTAAAGTTTGATGCAGTTGAAAGATCAATCGGAATCGAAAATATATCTAATCCTCCTAAGGGTGAATATGAAGGAGGTTTGCTATGCCAGAAATGTGATAGTAACATAATTGGAAAATATGAAAGCAACATTAGCAAATTATTAAGTACAAGCAAGAGTAATAAGTTAAAATGCAAAAAAATAATAAATGACACTAGTGTTGAATTTACCCATATAGAGAATGTCAACTATACAGATCTTAAATTATTCCTTCTTTCCATTTTATGGAGAGCAAGTATATCAAAAAGGGCTTCTTTTAAAGAAGTTGATTTAGGCCCTTATGAAGAAAAAATCAGAATACAGTTATTTGAAGGTATGCCTTCAGGAGATATGCAAATACCAATCGTTGTTTTTTCCTGGAGAAATGACTCTAATGCGACAACTGATATAATTGCACAGCCTAGAAGACATAAAAAATGGGGCACTAGTTTTGGAACCTACTATTCGATCATATTAATTGGATATATTGTCGTGTACTTTGTTTCCGCCAATATTATCCCTAAAGAACTTATCTCGATGAGATTGAATTCCAACAATTCATTGTCTATCATAGATTTACCTAGAGGTAAAGGGATGGAATATGTTGTAAAATACACCACTAACTTTTAATAAAGTAAGATTTAAGAGCTAATCATTCCTTATAGATTATTTTCTTAGTAAATACTTCTAATCCATTACTCGATTTAACTTCTACCCTTAAAATAAAAGTGCCATTCTTTAGATTATTTGCTACCTTATTTACATCAAGAATATATTCGTAATCTCCTGCTTTTTGTTGACTAAAAGACTCTTTAATCACAACTCTACCGCTCATATCTAATAAAGTAATATCAATTTGAGTATTATGTTCTTCAATACTGATAGGTATTTTAATGTTAGTATTAAAAGGATTAGGATAAGCTAACCAATCAGCCTTTTCGAAATCACTTATGCCTGTAACTAATACTTGAACCTCATCTGATATCAAAGAACAGCCCCATTGATTAAATACTTCGACCGAATAAAATCCTTTTTTGTTGGCAATTATTGTTCGAGAAGTATCATTAAGTAAGCCTCCATTTAGATACCAACTATATTCAACTCCTTCTGATGAAGTTAAATAATAACCATCTATTATTATTGTTGGAATAGCTTGTATAGGTGCCATAATCACCGAAACAGAGTCTCCATAATTTGTTAGACAAGTTGAATTTCCTATTTCTAAACTATACATATCTTCTTCCGTTACTGTTATTGATCGGCTAGACATACCATTACTCCATTGATATATTTCATATCCTTCGGGACCTTCCAGTGTTACAAAAGAGCCTTCACAATAAATAATGCTATCTGCAATATCTTCATTTATAGATATGTTAAATTCAAAGAGATCTGCAGGAGATATATTAGAAAAATTGGATGAAGCCAAACCTTGAATAGCCTTTAAACGAAAATCATATGCCTGATTGCAGTCAAGTTGCTCATATCTAAAAGTAGTAGTGTTGGCTACAACAGTATCCAAAGGAACAAACATCATTTCTCCTTGGTTTGAATACTCTATCACAAAATGTGATTCATTATCTGAATTGTCTGACCAGGTGAACTCTACAATATTCAAATCTTGCCTTGATGTAACTAGGTCGGATGGGTCATTTATTTCTATTTGAGGCGTTCCAAAGGCATTTTCTATTGCACCTATATCTAAATTAGAACCTGTTGGATTTGGGCGTAAATCACCATTAAAATCTAATTTTGGAGCAAAATAGGCCGTCCCATCAATATTAATGCTGTCAATTCCAGCCCCAATCATAAAGGAATGATCCAAAAGGGCATAGTTGTTATTTTCGGTGTCAACAAATGCTGGGTCAATATCTATATTACCAATTCCTAATTCAGAACCATCAGTCCCCTTCCACCCTCCGATTACATTAGAATAATGAATTATATATTTTCCTCTCGGTTTATCCAGAACAGAATTCAATACAATAGGTGGATATATATCATTTGAAGATCTTTCAATGGTTCCTACTATAACAGAATTAATAATAATAGTATGTCCTCCATCATTTGAGATCCAAAAATTTGAACCTTGATTATCAATTATACAGTTTTCAACAATTGCAGATGCTTGTTGTATATAAAGTGCAGAACCTGTATTATTTTGAATAATACAATTTTTAATTAATGGTGATGCAAATGGATCTACCTTAATTGCAGAACCTCTACTAGCTGCACCTTCAGTAAGTGTAAATCCATCTATTATTACATTTTTTTCTCGTCTGAGAAGTCCAATAGCTGGTACATCTGCATTTAATGGTTTTATTATTGTGTTGTGAGCGCCAGATACACTTTTTAGTATTATTATTTTCCCCATTAAATCTATATTCTCTATATACGTTCCTGCTCCAACCTCAATAACATCGTTATCTATCGCTGCATCAATTGCCTCTTGGATTTTTCCATAATCATCAGGTACATTGAGAGTATTCCCTACACGATGCTTTACAACCGTAGAAGTAGATTGTTGAGTGTTCGCACGCACAATTAATCTATATGAATAAGTTAACCCTTCTTCTAATCCCTCGTCTCTATAAGTATAATTGCTTTCTTTCTGTGTATCATAAGGAGGTTGAGGATGTGTGCTTGCCAGAGTAGCAATAAGTGTATAATTAGCATCAGGGTCTCCTTCCAATTTCCGCTCAATAGTAAACGCTGTTGGCTCTTGATCGTTCGTATATGTTACATACGTATATAAAATATCTACAGATGTAGTTGTAACAATTTTAAAACCAACATTATAATAATCTATTGGTTGTATGTATTGTGCCATAGAAACTGTTACAAGCCAATCTTGAGTTGTAATTCCATCTTCTGCTATAATAGAATAAACAACAGGGTAAGTAAAATCATTACTAGTAGAGCCACTAACTTGAACAGTAGAGTTAACTTCTGCCCTTGCTTGCTCCGAAAGAATAAACGTAGCTACTTGTGATCCTAAATATGTCCCGTACTCAACTTCAATCTCTATTGTATGACTATCAGAGTTAATTATAGAAGCGATAGTTCCAAAAGCTAGGCTAAACGAAGTTATATCTGTTTCTGTATTGGGAGCGATACTCACACTAACTAGCCAATCCTGAGTGGTTACTCTATTTTCTGCTGTAACTGTATATGTAACAGGGAGAGAATAATCATTAACTGTTATACCACTTTCTTGATCAATAGTGCCAATCTTAGCTGATGATCCTGTAGATAATGTAAATGTGGGGGTAAGTGTAGAAACAGCTGTCCCTTTCGTTACTTCAATATTAATAGTGTGATTAACTTCATCAATGGTTGCTGGGCTTGTTTGTTCAGCTAAGCTAAATGAGTTAATATCTACTTCATTAATTGAGTTTCTAAATATTGAAACTGTGTGACTATCATAATTCACCACACCAAAGTCTGATTTACCATCTCCATCCCAATCACCAATAGCTGAAGCAAACACCGAAGACCCAGCACTATAATCCACTTTAGATCCAAAATCTATCGAACCAATATTTGAACTAATATTTTCTAAAACTAAAACTTGGTTGAGATTTGTTACACTTAAATCCACTTTTCCGTCACCATTTAAGTCTCCTACTGATATGGATCCAGGGTTGCCTCTAGAAGCATCGAAGTCAATTTTAGGATCTAAAATAATAACTCCAGAATTTGTACTTGTATTCCTTAATGCTGACACTGTTTGTTCATAATTGTTAGCTATAATTAAATCCATCCTATTGTCTCCGTCCAAATCTCCTACAGCTACAAAACCAGCACCATCCCCAGTATAATAATCAACCTTACTCCCAAAATTCGCAGAACCAGGCCTAGAACTAGTATTTATAAGTGTCGAAATACTGTCGCTAACAACATTTGCAATTATCAAATCTGGCTTACCATCACCATCCAAATCTCTAGCGGCAACTGATCTTGGCCCTATTCCAGAAGGGAAATCGATTTTTGTTCGAAAACCAATAGCTATTTCACTAGTGCTGGTATTTAATAAAATAGATATGGTATTATCATATAGGTTGGCTATAGCAATATCAGGTTTGCCATCCAGGTCAAAATCTTCAGTAACAATAGAATTTGGAAAATCACCAGTAATAAAATCTAACTTATCTGCAAAACTAATTATTCCCGAACCAGAGCTAGTATTTCTGAATATCGATACAGTATTAGAGGTTTCGTTTACAATAGCTAAATCTAACTTTCCATCACTATTATAGTCTCCTACTGATACATTATAGGGATCAGTCCCTGTTATATAATCAAGTTTGGCTTCATAAGTAATACGCCCAGCTAAACTCGTGTTTCTAAAAACAGATACAGTATTAGAGGCTTTGTTTACAATAATTAAATCGGATTTTCCATCGCCATCAAGGTCAGCTGTAACAATATCAATTGGGTTTGAACCTGTAACAAAGTCTATTTTTGAATCGAACGAACTAGTATTTATTGCTTTCCCTCCTGTAAAAATTACAATAAATGATTGTACAGAATAGGCTATCAACCCATCTACCAATACTGTAATTGGTTCATACGTAGCTCCATTAGGAACTAATACGGTAAGGCTAGTTAATGAGGATGCTATAACAACTGCTTGTGTAGCTCCAAAAAATACAATATTATTTGCTGGCGTAGTATCAAAGTTTGTTCCTGTTATAATAACCGATGTTCCAACAGGTCCGTTTTCTGGTGTGAAGGATGTAATAGAGGGAGGTGGAATGAAATCAATCTTTAAACTAGCGCCCATATCAGCGGGGCTATTATCAGGGTCTAGGGGTAAGCTAGGGTCTCCAGTGTTAATACAAGGTGAAGTAGGTTGTAAAAGAAAATCTCCGATACCGTTATTTACAAATTCAGGATCTAAAGTAATATTGCCTGTTCCTGTCCATCCATTTCTAATAGAAGAATACGTAACATTAAAAAATGTATCCCCATTGGGGGTTGAGCCATCTTGTTTAATGCTTA
>CAZQWZ010000127.1:0-7714 GCA_964596935.1 uncultured Roseivirgaceae bacterium | reverse complement strand
TTAAGTGCTTTTGGCAAAATTAAAGAGCCAAAAGCAGCATGCGCAAAAGCATTGCCACTGGCTGTTTTTCGAACGGATATAGATAACACCAATCGCTGGTCTCTAATACTATACAAGTAATACTTAAACTCCACTACGCTTTCTTCAGGAAAGTTTAAATTTAATTCTCTTTCACGATCAGTTCGTTTATGGTACAAGTGAAAATTATTAATAAGCACAGAAAAACCCCCAACCAATAAATAATCGTAATCAATATGCTTATGTAGTTTTCGCAATTCTTCTGGTGTGGGTTCCCACGAATCATTTAAGTGTAAAAAGTAACGATAATTAATGGAGTCATATTCCGATACAGGCATAACTTGATGGTAATATTCTTGTAATAATTGTTGAGTTGAATTAGTCGAATTAAGGTCAACAACATAATCTGTATCAGTTAATCGCACAATAAATTTATCTTTTGGTTTAATAGCAAAGTTTTTTTCGGCTGATACGATGTACTTAGTACTGCAAGAAAGAAGAGACAGAGTTAAGATAATTACTAAAAAGGTTTTGGTCATAAAAAGGGTAAATCAATAACCGAACCAATATCTTATTTTTTATTACAGCTATAAAGTGCATATATTGTTATAAAATTAGCTATGTTTTTCTGGTCAGCCTTTCCATTTGTTAGAATTACCATTGCGTTTGCTTTAGGCATTGCAGCTTCGGTTTTTCTGCCTGCATATCAGAATTTGATATTATCTATTCTCTTAATTTCTTTGTTATTTCTTATCAGTAGCTATTTCTTTAAGAAAGAGTGGTTTTTGAAAGCTAATTGGCTATTTGGTTTGATGCTGGTGCTACTAAGTTTTGCATTCGGTTATGCAAGATTAGTATTTGCTCAGCAGGATGCTAACAATGTATTCTTTATAGAAGATAGCAATGTTATAGCATATCGAGCTAACGTAGTAACTCAGCCAATTCAAAAAGGCAAGTATTTTAGAGGGGCTGTTCGTATCAACTCAGTGCTAGATTCTATTTGGAAACCAACCTCTTATAAAATAAACTTATATGTTAAAAGTGGCTCACAGCCATTTAATTATGGTGATGAGGTTTTAGTGCTAGGCACTCCTAGGCAGTTAAACGGGCCTCAAAATCCTGATGAGTTTAATTATAAACGATACCTCACTTTTTTAACTATTTACCAACAGCACTTTTCTGATAGCTCTAAAACTAAAGTATTATTATCAGGCAATGGAAATGTGCTTATTGCTAAATCATTGGCATTGCGAAATAGATTTTCGGCTTTGTTAGATAAGCATATACATGAACCCAATGAACGAGCTATTGCAAAAGCACTATTACTTGGTAATAAAGATGAGTTGGCCGATGAAGTTAAAAATGTGTATGCAGCTTCTGGAGCCATGCACGTGCTTGCAGTGAGCGGTTTGCACGTGGGTATTATATATTTTGTAATCCTTTTTGTTTTAAAGTTAGTACCCAAGCAATACCGTAAAGAGTGGTTGGTGGCGGCAATAGCGATTCCACTTTTATGGGGCTATGCATTTGTTACAGGTTTATCACCATCAGTTTTAAGAGCAGTCACTTTATTTTCAGTAATGGCCATTGGTAAATCCATGAACAGGAGAGCGAGTATGGTAAATATGTTGGCTGTAAGTGCATTTTTATTGCTCATTTTTAATCCCTATTTGTTAATGCAAGTAGGATTTCAGTTAAGCTATATTGCAGTTTTGGGTATTATTTTTATCTATCCACAAATTAGGAAATTGTTGATGCCCTCAAGAAGAATTTGGGTTTTCTTTTGGGATGTTACCTCTATTTCAATAGCTGCGCAATTGGCTACTTTTCCATTGAGCATTTTATATTTTCATCGTTTCCCACCCTATTTTATAGTGTCTAATTTAGTGGTTATACCTGCGGCAACCTTAATTGTTTGGGTAGGCATTGCCTTCTTTATGTTTTCGTGGATAAATATGGTGACAATAGGCTTGGGTACTGCACTGTCCTATATTATTCGCTTTATTAACACAGTTTTAGATTTTATTTATCAATTACCTTTCAGCGATTTTAATAATATTTACCTAGATGTACCGCAAACTTGGCTGCTTTATTTTTTAATTAGCTTTCTATTTCTATTCGTTGTTTACAAAAGTAAAATGTGGGCTAGAATGGCAAGTGTTAGTATGATCTTGCTTTCAATAGTAGCGGGTAATAGATGGGTGCATAATAATCAATTAAAGCAAATTACGGTTTATAATATTCCATATCATTTTTCAATTGATTTGATGCAATCGGGCAGCACTATAGCTCTTATGGATTCATTACTAATTGATAAAACCGATAAAATTCATTTTCATATTAATCCCAATAGATTATTGAGAGGGGCAAATACATCTGCTGATACCTTAAGCCATGCTTGGAAACAGTTGCCTTATGGCAAAGCATTGGTTTGGAATAATACCTCTATTTTGGTGTTGGAAGAAGAGGTGGAAAAAGAAGAATTTCCCTTTGATATAATACTTTCTAATTTGGATAACG
This sequence comes from uncultured Roseivirgaceae bacterium, assembly GCA_964596935.1. Taxonomy (GTDB): domain Bacteria; phylum Bacteroidota; class Bacteroidia; order Cytophagales; family Cyclobacteriaceae; genus JAKISE01. The sequence continues at coordinate 5,176 of CAZQWZ010000127.1, read as the reverse complement.
TCAAAATTAAGGTTAAGAGTAAAGAGTATGAGTTAGAAAATGAAGGAGCTTTGGTAATTGACGTATTTAAGTAGATAATATATTAATAATTGAAAGGCGACTTCCTAACTCAAACTAGCATTCGTAAATTTGATAAAATTCAATTCTATGGAATTCGTAACATATAAAAGTGAAAATCGTATAGGCTATATAAGTATAAATCGACCCGAAAAAAGAAATGCTTTAAATCATAAAGTGGTATCTGAGCTTAAAGAAGCTTTTACTATAGGAGTAGAAGATTCAGAAGCAAAAGTGCTTATTTTAAAGGCAGAGGGCGATGCGTTTTGTGCGGGTGCAGATTTGGGGTATTTAAAACATTTACAGCAGAATAATTTTGTTGAAAACCTCGAAGACTCTAATCACCTAAAAGAGCTATTCCTTCAAATTTATACCTTGCCTAAAGTAGTAATAGCTGCTATTCAAGGCCATGCTATTGCAGGTGGTAGTGGGTTGGCTACCGTATGCGATTATGCATTTTCAGTGCCTGAAGCTAAGTTTGGTTATACCGAAGTTCGGATCGGCTTTATTCCTGCCATTGTCATGATCTTTTTAATCCGCAAAATTGGCGAGCAAAAAGCAAAAGACTTATTATTATCGGGCAGATTAATTACAGCAGAAGATGCCGTTAATTATGGAATGATAAATGCCGTAATACAATCTGATTTAGAAACGGAAGTGGATGCGTTTGCAAAAGAGTTGATTAATAAGAATTCTGCACAAAGCATGGGGGCAACTAAACAAATGATTGCCAATGTGCAAAATTTATCTTTAGAAGATGGATTAAATTTAGCTGCTCAGCAAAATGCGAAAGCCAGAGCAACCGATGATTGCAAAAAAGGGATTGCTGCTTTTTTAAATAAAGAAAATATTATTTGGTAAAACATAAACAAAAATCCTCCTCTAAATCTCCTACTGGGAGGAGACTTCTAATGCTGGAATGCAGGCTAAAATATAGTTCCCCTCCTTGGAGGGGCTAGGGGCGGGTTTTAAAAGAATAAAACAAAGCACTTGACTACACCCGAACTCATATTAAAAAAATATTGGGGATTTGATTCATTTCGCCCTGCTCAAGATGAGATTATTAAATCGGTTTTAGAAGGCCAAGATACGCTTGCATTATTGCCAACAGGCGGAGGAAAATCTGTTTGCTACCAGGTGCCTGGTTTGCTAAAAGAAGGCATTTGCATAGTAATAACTCCACTTATTGCCTTAATGAACGACCAAGTATCTGCCCTTAAAAAGAAAGGCATTAAGGCTGTGGCCATTCACTCAGGGTTAGATTTACGCGAGATAGATAATGCACTTAATTCGTGCATTTATGGAAACATTAAATTTTTATATTGCTCACCCGAGCGGGTACAAACCGATTTGTTTAAAGAGCGAGTAAAAGAAATGAATGTAAATCTATTGGCAGTAGATGAAGCACATTGTATTTCGCAATGGGGGCACGATTTTAGACCTTCGTACCTAAAACTAAAAGATTTTAGGAATGAACTAGGAGATGTAAATGTGCTAGCATTAACCGCCACAGCTAAATTTAAAGTTCAAGCCGAGATACAGAAGGAATTAGATTTTAGGAATGGCCATATATTCAAAAGCAGTTTTGCTCGACCCAATATTTCCTTTTCAGTTCGTGTGGTTGAAGATAAAGAAGCCAAGTTAATCGAAATTCTTACTAAAGTAGGAGGTAGTGCAATTGTGTATGTAAGGTCGAGAAAAGGCACGAGAGAATTGTCGGAATTATTGAGGAAACATAAAATTTCTTCTACTTTTTTTCATGCAGGCTTGCAGCCTAAAGACAAGGATTTAAGGCAGCAAAGCTGGCTAAATAACGCCACACGAGTTATTGTTGCCACCAATGCCTTTGGCATGGGTATTGATAAGCCCAATGTACGGCTAGTGGTGCATTACGAAGCGCCCTCATCCATCGAAGATTACTACCAGGAAGCTGGTAGAGCAGGAAGAGATGGACATTTAGCGTTCGCAGTACTCTTGGCTCATAAATCTGATCCTGAACAAATGCAGCAGCAGTTGGCACTAAATCATCCTAGTAAGAAATATTTAAAGCGTGTTTACCAAGCGGTGGCAAATCATTTTCAAATGGCAGTAGGTAGTGGTTTTATGAGTTCGAGAGTATTTGAGTTGCACGAATTTTGCACCAAATATGAGTTAGAAACAATGCCCACTTTTCATGCTTTTAAACGATTAGAAGAAGAGGGACTGTTGCAGTTATCTGATTCAACATTAAAACATAGCCGACTAAAAATGGCTGTTAATAATACAGAACTTTACAAGTTTCAGATTGCTAATGCTAAGTTTGATGCTTTTATAAAAGCAATTTTGCGCATGTATGGAGGCGCTTTATTTACAGATTTTATGGTGATTTCAGAAACAAAAATTGCCAAGTTTATTGAGGTTGAACCCAAACAAATCATAGAGCAATTAAATAGGCTAGATAAAATTGGCATTATTTCCTATGTAAGAGCATCGGGCAAACCTGAATTGATGTTTCTTCAACCCAGAGAAGACCTTGAAAGACTTTTTAAAACCGACTCAAGGCTTTCTGTTTTAAAAGAAAATGCTTCTCAACGGTTAACCTCTATGTTATCTTATTTGGGCGATACCAATACTTGCCGAATGCAACAAATGCTATCCTATTTTAATGAGTCTTATTCAAATTGCGGTAAATGTGATGTATGCCTTGATAAAAAACATACAAAAGAGAAAGATTACCATGGAATAATTCTTAAGAAATTAACAGTTGAAAAAACATCTTTAGAAAACTTATTGCTAGATGTTTCTAGCTCAAAAAAGGAGCGGTTTCTTAATGCAATTAGAGAAATGCTAGATGCAGGTATTATTAAAAAAGATGCAGAGGAGAACTACTTAAATTCAATTTAATGCATAAGGTTTCTAAAGCTGAAATTTCGTTGTAATTTGGTAGAAATTTTCAAACCAAAAGAAATCACCATCATGAAAAGAATATTTTTAATTGGAGCATTTGTGTTTTTTACGTTAGCCACCTATGCTCAATGTAATCAATATTACAACGTAAAAGAAGGCACCAATTGGACAACCTCTAATTTTAATGCCAAGGGTAAATTACAAGGGAAAACAATTCAAAAAGTTACAGCTTACAAAGAACTGTCTAATGGGTTTGAAGCCACGCTTGAAATTACTTCAGTTGACAAAAAAGGAGAACAAACCACGATAGGTTCAAGCACAATTACTTGCAAAGATGGCGTGCTGTTTTTTGATTTGAATAAAATGTTTCCACAAGAACAAATGAAAGGTATGGAAGGGTTTGAAATGACGGTTAATGGCACAAATCTTGAATTGCCTTCTAACCTTTCAACAGGTCAAGAACTAAAGGACGCTAATATTGTAATAACCATAAATGGCCCTATGGTAATGAATTTTAAAGTAGATATTACTGAACGTAAAGTGATTGGTGAAGAAACCCTTAAAACACCTGCAGGTAGTTTTGACTGTTTTAAAATAAGCCAAAAAATACTTATGAAAACGATTATGAAAATGGAGATGCGTTCTACTGAATGGTTTGCTAAAGAAGTAGGTATGGTAAAGTCGGAAAGCTATGATAAAAATGGAAAGCTGAAATTTTATACTATTCTTACATCACATAATTATTAATAAAACACTCAAATAAGAACCATGAAGCATTTTTCATTTTCTTTACTGGTCATACTATTCTTAACTTCAACACTTGCTATTGGCCAAACCATGCAAAAAGACATGGAATACCTAGCCAGCGATAAACTAGAAGGAAGAGAATTTGGAACAGAGGGCGAAAAAAAAGCAGCCCAATACGTTGCAAAACGCTTTAAAAAAATTGGCTTAAAGCCAAAAGGCACAGATGGTTTTTACCAAGTGTTTTCTGTTAAACCAAGGTACAACCCACACGCTAAGGTACAAGCGGATACAAGCAAAGCACTTGAAGGTAGAAATGTAGTAGGGTTTATTGATAATAAAGCTGATTATACAGTAGTAATAGGAGCTCATTTCGATCATTTAGGTTATGGAGCGCAAGGCTCTTTAAGTGAAGAAACAGCTATCCATAATGGAGCAGATGATAATGCCAGTGGAGTTACAGTTATGTTGCAATTAGCAGATTGGCTTAAAGACAAGTACACCAATAATAATTATTTATTTATTGCTTTTTCAGGTGAAGAAAAAGGTCTTTGGGGCTCTAATTGGTTTGTAAAACACCCAACCGTTGAACTTGCTTCTATAAACTATATGCTAAATATGGATATGGTGGGGCGTTTAGATAATGAGAAAAAATTAGCTGTGTATGGTACGGGCACTTCCCCAACGTGGAATACTATTTTATCTAAAATAGCAGAATCGAATGGTGTAAAAATGATTGCGAAAGAAAGTGGTGTGGGGCCATCAGATCACACTTCTTTTTATTTAGAAGACGAGCCCGTATTGCATTTTTTTACAGGGCAGCACGATGATTATCACAGGCCAACCGATGATGCCGATAAAATTAATTATGATGGCATGAAAACGGTTCAGAAATTTATCGAAGATGTTATTGCAGCAGTAAATGATAAAGGGAAACTTGAATTTACAAAAACCAAAGATGAAGACTCTCGAAAAGCACCTAAATACTCTGTTACATTAGGCGTAATTCCTGATTATATGTTTGAAGGGCCAGGTATGATGTTAAGTGGGGTTAAAGAAGATAGGCCCGCTCAAAAAGCAGGTATGCTAAAAGGCGATGTTATTATAAAAATAGATGACCTCGAAATCACGGATATGATGGCTTATATGAAAGCACTTGGTATTTATAAAAAAGGTGATACTTCAAAAGTAGTTGTTAAGAGGGGAGAAGAAGAAATTACACTTGATGTTACTTGGTAAACAATAATTATTAAGTCATTTAAAGCCTCTTTTTAGCCTTCTTTTTTGGTGGCTAAAAAGAGGATTCGTATTTTTATATAACCATTGGTAAACGCTACATTCTTAGATATTTTTTAGCGGGCCAATAATTTTTGTAATACCTGCCAATTTATTTTTTAATACCAATCAATCAATTGATTGTGTAAAACCAACTATTAACTAGTGTTAAGTTAAGTGTGCTGTGTCGTATAAGTGGAAGTTATTTTTGTTT
>CAZQWZ010000126.1:0-7718 GCA_964596935.1 uncultured Roseivirgaceae bacterium | reverse complement strand
TAATTCCCCGACCCTTTGGGTCGGAAACAAGATTGTTTGCAAAGCAAACGCCAACCCACCCTTGGTTCGTGTCCGCACGAAATAAATGAAGGAAAAATAAAATTGATAAAAGAAACAAATCCATATAAACGCAAGTCTTATATAGCAATGGGAAAGCTATATTTTTTTACAGCCACTATTAACAAATGGCAAAAGTTAATGCAAGATGATAATTACAAAAATGTCATTATTAATTCATTAGAGCACTTAAGTAAATCGGGCAAGATAGATGTATTTGCATGTGTGATAATGCCAAACCACATTCATTTAATATGGAGAATAAACGAGTATAACGGAAAAGAAACAGCACAAGGGTTATTTTTAAAATACACAGCACATGAGTTTAAGAAAATGCTAATAAAAATACATTGGATAACTATGCGGTTAATGCAGCCAATAAAAAATATGAGTTTTGGCAGAGAGATTCTTTAGCCATTCATTTATACGGTCCAGATATAGCCTATCAAAAGTTAAACTATATTCATGCCAATCCTGTTGCAGAGCATTGGCAATTAGTAAATGATTATTGCACTTATAAATACTCCACAGCTAAATTATACGAAATGGGTATTAATGAATTTTCGTTTGTTAAAGATTTGAGAAATGAATTTTAAATTAACAAAAAATGGTTCGTGGAGTTGAGTATTGCCAACTGCTCACTATATAATTGTGTCTGAAATCATTAGCTCTAATGGGCGAACACAAAGGTTTAAGAATAAGGTTGTTGTTGCTAACGGATTTTAGTGTTTTATTAATAATGGATAGGCTAATTAAAATTTCATTTATACTAATTAATATAATTTTAGTGTTATATACTTTTTTGCTCTATTTTTCGTGTTACTCTTAACTCAACACCTTACACTTAATGTTTAATTTAAAAGCACTTTTAACCGTGCTAATATTAATTCTGGGAGCTAATAGCTTTTTGTTAGCCCAAAAACACACCATTAGCGGGTATATTAAAGATAAAGGCTCTGGCGAATCTCTCATTGCTGCCAATGTATTTAACAAATCAGATTTAAAAGGCACCACCACCAATACCTTTGGTTTTTACAGCCTTACGCTACCTCAAGATAGCATTACATTAGTAGTTTCCTATGTGGGCTATACCTCTGTTGTATCCACTTTTTATTTAGATAAAAACATAGAACTAAACATAGATCTTGCAAGTGCTATTGAGTTAGATGAAATCGTAATTACAGCCGAAGAAGAGATACAGCAACAAACACAAATGAGTGCGATAACGGTAAAAGTAAAAGATATTCAAGCCCTGCCTGCCTTAATGGGCGAGGTTGATGTATTAAAAGTATTACAATTATTGCCAGGGGTGCAATCGGGCTCCGAAGGCAGTAGTGGATTATACGTGCGTGGGGGAGGCCCAGATCAAAATTTAATTTTATTAGATGGTGTGCCCATTTATAATTCATCACACCTCTTTGGCTTCTTTTCCGTATTTAATGCCGATGCCATTAATAATGTAGAGCTTATCAAAGGGGGTTTCCCTGCTCGTTATGGAGGGCGGCTTTCTTCGGTAATAGATATATCATTAAAAGAAGGCAATGTAAAAGAGTTTAAAGGCACGGCTACTATTGGACTAATTGCTTCCAAAATTACTTTAGAAGCCCCTATTATTAAAGATAAAACCAGCTTTCTATTTTCCGCTAGGCGTACTTATATAGATATACTTACACGCCCCATTATTAAAGCACAAAGCGGAGGAGACGTTACAGCAGGGTACTTTTTTTATGACTTAAACGCCAAAATAAATCATAAATTTTCGAATAAGGATCGTTTGTACATAAGTGGTTTTTTAGGAAAAGATAAAGCTTATAGCCGAAATAAATATAACCATTCATTTAACGGTAGAACTGTTGATTCTAAAGAGGAATTTGGTTTAAATTGGGGCAATGCCATTGGCGCCATTCGTTGGAATCATGTTTTTACACCCAAGCTTTTTAGTAACCTTACCCTTACTTACAGCCGATATAATTTTGCGGTGTTTAATAAAATCGAAACCATCACAACCGATGCATCGGGCACTACGGACGAGCTATTTGCCATTCAATATCTTTCGGGCATAGAAGATTTTGCCGCTAAAATAGATTTTGATTTTATCCCTAACCCTAATCATTATATCCGATTTGGAATTAATACCATTCACCACGAGTTTAACCCTGGAGTATTATCCTACGAATCGGTTGAAATAGACACCGTTGTGGGTTCTTTCGAAACAAGAGCCATAGAATTTGCGGCTTACATTGAAGATGATTTTAGCCTAACCGATAACTTAAAAATAAATGCAGGATTGCACTTTTCAGGCTTTAATGTAGAAAACACTACCTATACTTCTTTACAACCAAGAATAGCCCTTCGCTATTTGGTTAATAATAGCCTTTCCATTAAGGCATCTTATGCGCAAATGGCTCAGTTTATTCACTTACTTAGTAATAGTGGTATTGGGTTGCCTACCGATTTGTGGTTGCCCTCCACCGACCGAGTAAAACCTCAAACCTCTTTTCAGTACGCACTAGGTGTTGCCAAAACGTTTAACAAATCGTACGAGCTTTCGGTAGAAGGTTATTATAAAGAGATGGACAACCTAATAGAATATAAAGATGGGGCTAGCTTTACCAGTATAAATAAAGATTGGCAAGATAAAATTGAATCTGGCAAAGGCACTAGTTATGGAGCAGAGGTGCTTTTTCAAAAAAAGTTAGGAAAACTAACAGGTTGGGTAGGTTATACCTTGTCGTGGACCGATAGACAATTTGAAAATATTAATTTTGGAGAAGCCTTTCCGTACCGATACGACCGAAGGCATGATATTAGTGTAACCTCCATTTATAAAATAAACGACCATATTCAGCTCGCAGCCGTTTGGGTATATGGTACAGGTAATTCAGTTTCACTACCCACCAATACCTATTTAAAAAATAACTCTGTTCAAGATGGTTATTCTGGTAATGACGTACAATATTTTGATGGTCGTAACGGATTTAGAATGGATGCCTACCATCGGTTAGATGCTAGCATTGCTTGGACAAAAGTAAAAAAGAACGGCATTAGAAAATTTACACTTGGCTTTTATAATATGTATAATCGTAGAAATCCATTTTTTATCCAACAAGGGTATGATTACAGAACAAATCAAAAAAAGTTTGTGCAGTACAGCCTAATGCCCATAATCCCATCCATTAGTTACCGGTTTGATTTTTAATAAAATGAAAAAACTACTTTACATATTTTTATCACCCATTTTTCTAAGTTGTGAAACCGTGATTGACATCAATATTCCTGTTGAGCCTCCTTTACTGGTTTTAAATAGCACCTTATCAGATGATGCGTTTATAAAAGTTAATTTAAGCGAAAGTCAGCATATATTAGATAACGGAGATTATCAAAAAATAACAGGGGCAATTATTGAAATTTATGAGAACGGTAAATTACTAACCGTATTACCAGATAGTTTAGAAGGAAATTATATTTCTGCAACTCATATCCCAAAAAAAGGCCACACATATCAAATTAAATCCAGCAAATCAGGGTTTGAAACGGTTACTTCTGAAGTATTATTACCACTAGATACAGCCGAAATAATTAGTGTTAGTATGGACTTAGTTGAAATTACTGATTTTGATTATACCTATGAATCCTTAGAGTTTAGTGTTAAGCTAAATGATAATGGGGAAAGCGTAAACTTCTATGAAATTGCCATCTACATTAAATATTATAACTACTCATTTGATGACACCGTTTTTCCTATAGTCCCGATTGATTCATTCCCGGTATATGAAAAATTGTACATTAATTCCCCCGATCCAAGTTTAGAAGAGTATCAGTCATACGGGCAAAGTATTCTGTTTAATGATGAGTTTTTCAATGGACATGATTACACCATGAAAATTTTATCAAATTCATTCTATTTTCCTGAAGACTACCCTTTTGCTCCAACGTTTTATGTAACACTAAAGAATACCTCTGAATCACATTATTTATATGGGCTTTCATCTCAATTACAAGAATGGACAATAGACAACCCTTTTGCACAACCCGTAACCGTATATAATAATATAGAAAATGGGTTTGGAGTTTTTGGGGCTTATAATACATCAATAGTTAAGGTAGAGTAAGTCATTTCGCAACAAAGTGCCAGCCAGCCGCAGGCAGGGAGAAATCTTAGCCAGTTAGAAATTCTGCTACTGAGCTAAGATTCCTGCTGAATTACTTGTAAAAGGGATGATTAAACTCAGCTTACTAAGCAAACATCTCCATCAATAAACCAAAGGATGAGCTAAACCCATTAGCTTTGCACAGTGAAACAGCAAAAACACAGTCAAATTATATCGAGCATTTTTGCTGTTTTATTGTTTTCTCTGTATTTGTCTGCAGATTTAATAAATAGCCTCCACAGTTCTCTCTTTCATCAACAAATAACCAAAGAGGTTTGCACCATTGAGCAAGAAGAAGATGCTTGCCATAGAACCATTTATCATAACAATGTTGGAGATGGGTGCGACCATGCCGAGCATATTATACCGCAAATAATTGATTGTGAGCTTTGCGCTGTTATGCTTCATAGGCACACCTTACCTACAAATAATGTTGTGCTTGTACGTATTGTAGTGAGCCCAACCACTTTTTCTGTTATCGAGCAAATAGCTCCTACAAAACCTTACCATTACACGTATCCTCTTCGAGGGCCTCCTGTATTTTCTTGATTTTATTACAACCCCTTTTTCCTCTAGAGAAAGGATATTTTAACAAAAATAAAAATTAAGAAAATGAAAAATACATATTTCCTATTCAAATATATTGCTGTGCTATTTATCGGCATCATAACTATTTCGGCTTGCAAAAAAGAGGATCCCATAATTCCTAACGAAGAAGAGCTCATAACTACTATGACCTACACGCTAACTCCTGTTGATGGGGGTGATGTTGTTACCTTTTATTTCCAAGATTTAGATGGCGATGGAGGGAATAACCCTATTATTACAAGTGGCGTATTAACTGCAAACACCACCTATAATGGTGTGCTAACACTACTAAATGAAACAGAATCTCCAGCAGGAGATATTTCTGCAGAAGTTAAAAAAGAAGGCGAACATCATCAGTTTTTCTTTGATGCTAATGCCAATGCTCAAATTACTTACCAAGATGAAGATGTTAACGGAAACCCTTTAGGTTTATTAACTTCTTTATCGTCTGGAGAAATTTCAACAAGCACATTGGGTATTGTTCTAAGGCATCAACCCTTAAAACCCAATGATGGTAGTTTGCTAGATGCGGGAGGACAAACAGATATTCAGGTAACGTTTGATTTAATTATCGAATAGCAAGTATGAGAAAAATGGCAGTCTTTGCTTTTTTCTTTCTGTTAAATTTAATGGTACAAGCTCAAACTTGTACCATTAAACTTTCGGGCAAGGTGGTTGAAAAAGGGAATAGCACTCCATTAAGTTTTGCTACTATTAAAATAATTGATTTGCAATCGGTGGGCGCAATAGCAGATGTAGATGGAAAATTTGAAGTGCCAAATCTATGCCCAGGAAGTTATCACCTAGAAATTAGTTTTGTAGGCTACAACCCCCAAATTTTTTACCTAAACTTAGAAGAAAATACAGAGATAACCTTTGAGCTGAGTCTTCATAATGAATTACTGAATGAAATTGTGGTTCATGGTGATAAAACAGAAATTACCACTCAAATTCATAACGTTATTGGGGAAGATAAAATAAGAGCAGAGGGCAACAAGAATTTAGCCGATGTTTTAGAAAGCGTTGCAGGTGTAAGTGTGCTTAAAACAGGTTCAGGAGTTTCAAAACCCATAATACATGGATTGTATGGCAATCGGGTATCAATTCTAAATAACGGCATTGTGCAGGCTGGCCAGCAGTGGGGTAACGACCATGGGCCAGAAATAGACCTATTTGTGGCCAATCATATTTCGGTAGTTAAAGGTGCAGCAGCCGTAGAGTATGGAGGTAATGCCATTGGAGGGGTGGTTTTAGTGAATCCCTATAGCATTGGTAACGATCCGCATTTACATGGCAAATCAACTTATGTGTTTCAATCCAATGGGTTGGGCCATACCTTAAATACCCAAATCGAAAAGGCAGACGATTGGGCTTCGTGGCGAGCTACAGGTACAATAAAGTATATGGGCGATACCAAAGCTCCAAATTATTACTTAACAAATACGGGTAAAAGAGAGGCAAACTTGGCACTACAAGTAGAAAAATATTTTTCTGATAATTGGCAGGCCAGTGCTTATTATAGCATTTTTAATACCGATATCGGTATTTTAAGAGGTTCTCATATTGGCAATTTAACCGATTTAGAAGAAGCCATTGGAAGAGATAAACCCTTTTTTACACAAGATGACTTTTCGTATAAGATTCAATCTCCTCATCAAAAAGTTACTCACCATTTATTAAAACTAGAATCGGAACACACCATAGACGATAATCAGTTTTTAACTTTTACGTATGGAGGTCAAATAGATGATAGAAGAGAATACGATGTGCGAAGAAGTGGAAGGTCAGAAATTCCCGCCCTAAGCTTATTGCTATTCTCGCATTCATTAGATGTTGGGTATGAAAAAAATGCAAGCAATGGAGTTAATACCAAATTTGGGATTCAAACCAATTATACCAATAACACCAACAATCCTGAAACAGAGATACTTCCTCTCATCCCTGATTACCAATCTACTTCAGTAGCAGGGTTTGGTGTATGGCAAAAGGAAACCAATAAATGGTTAACTGAAGTTGGGGCTCGCTATAGTTTTAAATATTTGCAAGTAGTTGCTATTTCAAGAACGCTGCCTCGCAAAATTGAACGTACAAATCATCCTTTTAGCAACTACACTATTAATGCAGGCATTAAGCGAATATTTGAAGTGCCATTGCAAATGAGTGCGAATATTGGTTATGCCCAAAGGGCACCTGAAGTAAACGAGCTTTACAGCAATGGGCTACACCAAGGAGTAAGTGGCATCGAAGAAGGCTCTAAAGATTTGGTTTCTGAAAGTTCTCTTAAAGGAATATTTTCAATAGATTGGAAAATAAACGACAGGGTTTTAATTCAGGGATCTGGGTATGTACAAAACATACATAATTATATTTATTTAGAACCACAGGAAGAATTAAGACTTACCATTAGAGGAGCATTTCCTGTTTTTTTATACAAACAAACCAATGCACTAATCTATGGTTCTGATTTGTTGATTTCTTATAACCCATCGCAACAAGTTAAGTTTAATTTGGTTTATGCATTGGTTAGAGGCGAAGACAAAACCAATAACGCCCCTCTTATATATATGCCTTCTGATAATATAAAAGGAACGTTTTCGCTGTTTCCTAAAGACAAAAAAACATGGGTTGATAATTCCTTTTCAATAAATGGCAGGTACGTATTTGAGCAAACTCGGCTTTTAGCCGAACAAGATTTATTAGCTCCTCCTCCCGGCTATTTTCTTCTGGGTTTAGCTATTGGTTCGGGTATTCATCTTGAAAAAACACATTTAAACTTTAAGCTTAGAGTAGAAAATATGCTAAACACTACTTACCGAGATTACCTTAACCGCATGCGCTACTTTGCCGATGATTTGGGTATTAATGTGAGCTTAAATGTGAACTATACTTTTTAAGTGGTTTGTAATCTACTATTTTACAACG
>CAZQWZ010000125.1:6934-7725 GCA_964596935.1 uncultured Roseivirgaceae bacterium | reverse complement strand
TAACTTAAATGTCGATGTAATAGACAAAAGGTAGGCTGTATTTTTCGCTAGTTTTTGCTATTTAAAACTCATTGAATATTTTAGTAAAATCAAGTCAAACGGAAGCAAGCTCTGCTGGGGAGCAACTTGTTAAGGATAGCTTGATTACCGACAAAAAAGTCAATTAAGAAGGAGCTTGTTTTCAGGCTTCTTCTTTCTTTTTTTGAGGTATTTATGCCTTAAAAAACCCATCTATAAACTTCATTTTTCTTTCTAATAATAATCCATTATGGTTACGGGGTTTATTCTTCAAATCTGCAAAGTGTCCATCAATCGCGTTGGTTGTATTGGGTATGTTTAAGTCGATATGTTCATACCAGGAAAAAAGCCAAGGAAGGTTGTTTTTTAAGCTTCTATAGGCACTCCTTAATCGCTTATGTGTGAAGTGACTCTTACCTGTTTCTTTATTTACAGTTCTCTCATTTAGAAAGTGTTCCCAAGTAGAATGCCATTCTGTTAACGCACCTTGAAAAGAATCCTTATCTGCCTGTCTTAGCAAGTCAACAATAGCCTTTAAGTCTTTAGAAGCGCAACTTAGGACTCTTTGTGATATACCTTCTAATGATTGCTACTTGATGGAATTGACACATTTGAACTGGTGGTATTGAAAAAGGATTGCATCAATCCCTTTCGCCCATCACATACAATAGCTATAACATTAAATCCAAGTGATTGAAGTTCTACGATACCTTTTTTGTACAGGTGGTTTGTTTCTGTCTTTACATAATATTTTAAGCAAATTTTCTTTCGTA
>CAZQWZ010000125.1:0-6861 GCA_964596935.1 uncultured Roseivirgaceae bacterium | reverse complement strand
TCTAGGGGCCTTATCGGGTAGTTTGATCCGATGCAAATCAATTGTTCGTTGGATTGTTCTTTTTGAGCAGTGATGCTTCTTAGAAAGTTGCGCATAAGTTTGTTTACCTTCTTGGTATTCTTGCCACAAAATTACAGAGTCAACCTTGTTACTTTCTACAAATTGACGCTTGAATATATGGCATTTGTAGAGTTGCTTACCTCTTTTAAATCCATTGTTCTTGGTGATTTTGCTGCCGCAGTTTTTACACTTTTTTTACTCATATTTGAAATATTGTCGCAAATTACAGACAATCAGATCTTTATAGAGATATTAGCCTACCTTTTGTCTATTAAGCCAATTTTTATGTTAATAACCTGAGTTCCTTTAGGTTTAGATGATAGAATTATTTTTAGAAGCTACTATTGCATCTGTTTTAATGCAGAAAATATGCTTTTAAGTTTTAAGTCTCATCTACTTGCTTTTATTTAGCGGATTAATAAATTTTAGTATGAGCAAAGTAATTATAAGCAGTTATAAAGAGTTTAATAAATTCTTAGGAAAAGAATTAGGTACATCTGAGTACTTGCCAATTTCTCAAGATAGGATTAATAAATTTGCTGATGCTACGTTAGATTACCAATGGATTCATACAGATGCGGAAAGAGCAGCTAAAAGCCCCTTTGGCAGTACAATTGCACATGGCTATTTAACGCTTTCTGTTTTACCTCACCTTTGGGAGCAAATTGCAGAAATTCGCAACATTAAAATGATGGTAAACTACGGCATTGAAAGCTTAAAATTTGCCGAACCTGTTTTAGTAAACGATGAATTAAGACTTCATGCTTCATTAGAATCTCTTACAGATTTACGAGGTATTACTAAATGTATTTTGGGAGTTAAATTAGAAGTTAAAGGGAAAAAGAAACCAGCTATAAAAGCTAAATTGGTGTTTTTATACCATTTTAATTCTTAAACCTAAAAGTTGACCTAAAGCACCTTGCTTTTAATTACCATTAGCTTTTCTCTTGTCATTTCATTTATCGAGTGCTGAATGCCGCCCATTCCTATACCAGATAAATCTCTGCCACCAAATGGCATCCAATCAACTCTAAAAGCGGTGTGATCATTTACCATAACTGCAGTAGCATTTAGCTTTTTTACACTATCTAAGGCAATGTCTAAATCTTTCGTAAAAATTGCTGCCTGAAAATGAACATCTAAACTATTGGCTATTTTAATGGCTTTGTCTCTATCATTAAAAGAATATAAGCATACAACGGGTCCAAAAATTTCTTTAGTGGAAACTTTCGCGTTTAATGATGGGTTTAATAATAGGGTAGGTTGATAACAGGTATTTGATATTCGCTCGCCACCGCATAAAAGTTTGGCTCCTAAATCTATCGCCTCTTTAACCCACAGCTCAACTCTATCTACTTCTATGGGCAAAATAAGAGGCCCAACTTCAGTAGTTTTATCCATTTGGTTACCTACTTTAAGGCCTTGGGTTAGCTTGGTTAAACCTGTTACTACTTCGTGTATTATATCTTCGTGTATAAACACACGCTGCACGGATACACACACTTGCCCTGCATGATAAAACCCACCTTTTACAATTAAGGGAAGGAGTTCATCAATTTCTGCATCTTTTTCTATAATAACAGGAGCGGCCCCTCCATGTTCTAAAGCACAGCGTGTACCGGGCGATAATTTTGATTTTAAGTACCAACCTACTTTGGCAGAGCCAATAAATGAGAAGTAATTTACCCTAGGGTCTGTCACTAATTGCTCAGCTGCTTCATTATTACAGATAATAGCTTGACACCAACCTGCTGGTAGGCCTGCTTCTGTAAGAATATCTACTAATGCTAAACAAGATAACGGGGTAGTTAATGCTGGTTTTATAATAACAGGGCAACCTGCCGCAATAGCTGTTACCGTTTGATGAATAATTAAATTTAAGGGATGATTAAAGGCGCTAATTGATGCAACCACTCCAATCGGCTCTATGGTTGTAAACGCAATTCTATTTTCAGATGCTTTTGTTAAGCCCATAGGTACTTGTTCGCCCTTTAGTTGACTGATGTGGGCCGCTGCAATTTTAACTCCGTTAATGGCACGCAAAACTTCTACTTTAGAATCTATAGAAGGTTTACCGCCTTCTTGAGCAGCAATATTGGTAAGCTCATCAATTCGTTCGCTCATTAGATGAGCTGTTCGTTCTAAAATAGCAATTCGTTCATGAGCGGGAATCCATTTCGACTGATCTTGAAAGAGCGAATATGCGGTGTTAAGTGCAGTTTCAATTTCTGCTTTTCCAACTAAAGGAATTTCTTTTAGTAAGCTTTGATCGTAAGGAGAAAATATTTGTAACATAATTGAGCTGTGATTATAAAATTTGACTTAAACTATTCACTCATTAACTTATCAACTCTTTCATCAAACTCTTTGATAAAATCTAAATAGTAATCGACTGTTGCGGGCCCGTTAAAATAACTATTTATATACCTAATATAACCTTGCTTATCAATCATTACTAGTGTGGGAAATGCATTTATTTTACCCATATTAGGGAATGCAAGTGCCGCTTGCCCTTTGCTCATCGACCCTCCAATAAACATTGGATAAGGTATGTTTAGCAAATTAGAATATGCATCGATTCTTTCTTGGGCATAGGTTTTATCGCCAGGTTCGTAGGTTACGGCTATCAATTCGATATTGTCTTTATTTTGAGAATTATACCACTTGATTAAATATTTTGTTTGATCTAAACTATTGGGGCACCAAGTGCCCATTAATTGAATTATAACAACCTTGCCCTCAATGGCTTCTGTATCTATGGCATTATACTCACCGCCTGCGGTAAGTATACCGTAATAAGGCTTATGGGTGTTGGGTTCAACGGTAATTAATGAAAAGGGATTGGCGAGAGCAAATTCTGAATTATAAGCTGCCTCCCATTTTTCAGAGTAGCCATTTTCATAATAAAAAACACCTGTCCAAGCATTCTTCTCAAATTTGCCCAACATTAGAAAACCATGTACACCATCAAATGACGATAATCGAATAGAGTCTCCGTAAATAACACCTTCAAAATATCTAAAATCTCCTAAATTGGTTATTAGTGAGCCTGTAACGATATTTTCTTGTTGAGAAAATAAGCCTACAGCTTTTGTAGAAAGACCACTAGGTTGTGTAAACGTAACCTCCCAATTGTTATCAATTACTCTTGTACTGGTTGGTAGTGCATTTAAAAACCTTGGCTGATTAAACTCGGCTGTAAATAAAGTGCCTTTGGCATTTTTGTAATGTTTATGCCATTCGCCAGTCATTTTACCATCTGTATAAACGGCCTTGATAACTGCATCAAACACATACATAGGTATAAAAATGCTATCGTTTTTAATAACAGCATTTTCAATTCTAATGCGTTCTTCGGCATTCTTAATTATGATAATAGCAGAGCTATCTGAAGTTTGTTCGAAATTGAATATGAACGGCACTTCTACTGTATCATAGTGGATTGTACCTTTCCAATTACCATTTTTAATGGATTGTGCTTTTAAATTAAATGATGCTACAAGAATGAGTAATGCAATGCTAAAAATATTTGACATATATTTTTTTATATCAAAGATACATCAGTATCAATTTCGAGAAGTCCTGAGCTGTTATAAATAAATAATTCTTTCATTGCATCTTCAATTTGCTCACTCTATTGGCACAATCCTCCATCGCCAGCAAAGGCTATAATGGGTCTGGAATAGCCAACTGCGGCAAATACTCTCATAGAAGCATTCAAGTTAGGTTTTGTTCCTAACTTGAATGGCTTAGTGAAAGTTTTAAGAAAGAGTAGAATCTATAAATTTATCTAGCATTCTGTTGGTTTTCTGCTGCAGTTTTTTTCTAAAGAACGATGTTCCGCCAAGTAAAAAACCCTGAAAGCCCATGGCTTGTTTCGCCCACGTGTGCAAATTAAATACATCCGTGTGTTTACTAATTTTGCCATCTTTAAATTCAAACTGAGCATCTATACTATTAATAACTTTTCGTCCTGTTTTGCTAAAAGTATAGGTTGCATCCCAGTGGGCTTTTCCACCTATTGTGGTTGCTTCAATATTTGAAAACTGGATAGATAAGTCTTTAGCATTTTTGCAAAGCATTTGCCACATGGCAGCAGCACGTTTGCCTTTTAGATTACCAAAAGCAGGGTCGGCAAACTCCACATCATCGTGGTAACACAAAACCATTGTTTCGCTATCTTGGTTAGAAAATGCGGTGTAAAATTTAGTTATTAGTTCTTTGCTCATTTTCTAGTGCTTTTAGCGATTGTGTAATATGTTTTGACGCATTAAGACTATCGTTAATAATATCTACTACAACTCCATCTTTATTAATAACATAGGTGTATCTACCCGATAATAAACCTAAGAAATCTCTAGGAACTCCTAGTAAGTTTCTTACTTTATTATCAACATCGCTTAACAGCGTAAAAGGGAGGTTATGATTATTGATAATTTTTTTATGGCTTTCAGCAGAATCAACACTTATGCCAACAATTACACAATTATATTTTTCAAATTGGGTGTAATCATCTCTAAAGCCGCAGGCTTCGCGAGTACACACCGTAGTTTCATCTTTTGGGTAAAAATAGAGCACTAAGTTTCGATCTCGTTTTATGTCATTGATATTTACAATAACATCATCCTGATTTGGTAATGAAAAGGAGGGAAGTTGTTCTCTAATTTTAATATGACTCATTTAACTATCTAAGATTAATGTAAACACTGTGCCTTATTTAAAAATTATAATCCTCAAAATCTTGTGTAAACTCGCTGGGAGCAAAGTTGGGATTTATTGTTATCGAATTGTATTCATACTTTTGAAATAGACCCTTATTATCAAATACTTTAATAACTAAAGGCAAATGATATTCTTTATCAATTAGAAGCAACATGCTTTTAGCATAATGGTTAGGAATCTTAATTTTTTGCCCGGCACTTACATCATCATATCCATCAACATCATCGTTAAGCTCTAGTACGGCATATGCATTTATATTTAACCTATTGGCTATCATATCAATGTCTTCATCTGGTTTTACAATGTAAGAAACAATTTTGTAATCATTGTTTTGCAGTTCTAATTGATACATTTCTTTGCCTTGCCAAATAACATCTTCTTTTCGAATTAATCTTTCTTCTGATATAGAAGTGCTTAATTCATGTTTAAGTACCTTAACCATAAGGTCGAAGCCCGAATCGAACACCAGGTGGTGTTGGTTTCTTCGCATAAGTGCTCCGTAAGGATCAAGGTATATATTTATCCACGGAAAAGAGTTTAGATTTATTACTGCTTTATTATCCTCTTTTTTAGCCAATACTTCAACACCTTCTTTAGGGGCTAGTTGTTTAATATATACTTTATAAGGAGTTCTGTTAAGTTTTACATGCGATAGTTGAATTACGTATTCACCTTTAACTCGTTCAACTTTATTTATTTCCGCAATAAATCCATCAATTTTTGATGCACCCTTATACATCATTGCAATTATTTCCACTGCCGTTTGTCCATTAGAAACTAAGGATGAAATTGTAAATACGAAGAGTAAGGTTATTCGTGCCATATAAAAAACTGACTACCCGCAATTAGCCGGTGGTCAAAGTAACAATATAAATTTTGTAATGGTTCTTGTTTTATTAAAATCTATTAGTGTGGAAGCACTTTTCGAAAATAACCATAAGCAAACGTGCCTAACATTGCAGAACCTATAAACACCGCAAATACTGTATATCCAGCCCCCATAAGAACAAACATCATGCCTGAACAAACACCTGTTAGTGCCCAGCCCATGCCAAATATTGTACCTCCAAGAATGTAGCGCCACCATTCTTTGCTTTTATCATTAAATTGGTAAACAATGCCTTCTACTGTTTTGATTTTGCCTTTTTTAAATAATTGGGTAATTATAATTCCAATTATTACGCCAGTCATAATTATGCCATACATATGAAACGACTGAAAGTGGAACATTTCTATAATTCTAAAAGTTGAAATAGCTTCTAATTTCCACATGCCAAATCCGAACATGAAGCCAACAACCATAAATTTAAATAATTTCATTTTTTCTGTAGTTTTAAGTTAAATGGCTATTTGTAAAATGTAGGGTAGTATAAACCATGTCATAATTAATCCTCCTGTAAAGAAGCCAATTACGGCCACTAAAGAAGGCAATTGTAAATCGGCTAAGCCTGATATGGCATGACCAGAGGTGCAGCCACCTGCATACCTAGCACCAAACCCAATTAAAAAGCCACCACCAACAATTATAATTAGACCTCTAACTGTAAATAAAGAACCCCAAGAGTATAAGTTCCAAAAAGCAGGAACATCAGTATGAATAATATCCTTACCAGGAATAAGAGGTACCGTACTAACTGTTAGGATATTGCTTTGCGATATACTATTAAGTGTATTAACCGTTGCTTGTGATACATGCGCCATTCCATCGCCACCGAAGTAATTGGCAGCTATATAGCCACCAAACATTGCGCCAAGCGCAACCATTAAATTCCAGCCTTGCTTTCCCCAATCAAAATTAAAGAAATCGGCATATTCGCCTGCACCATCTGCAGCACACATTGTTCTTAGGTTAGCAGATAACCCAAAGTCTTTTCCAAAGTATAATAAGAAGAACAGCGTTGTTCCTATTGTTATACCGCCCATCCACCAAGGCCAAGGCTGGCTTATAAATGCATGGATTTGATCAAAAGTTTCGTACATAATGTTTGTTTGTTTTCGATATCAAAATTTACCTTTAATATTACTTTATAGAGGTAAGCACATAGATACATATTAATCTAATGAAAATAAAACGTTATG
>CAZQWZ010000124.1:0-7782 GCA_964596935.1 uncultured Roseivirgaceae bacterium | reverse complement strand
GTGCTTTTCGAGCTCTTCTAAATGATTAATATTTATAATAGTTGACCGGTGTATTCTTATAAAAACAAGCGGGTCGAGCCTAGTAGAAAGCTTGCTAATGCCAGAAGAGCTAACGAACTGATCGTTTGCAGTAGATATCACAGTGTAATCGCCCGAGGCTTCTAAACAAATTATATTTTGTACAGGTAGGTTTACTAATTTTTCGGTTTTTTGAACAAATAAATTGGCTGTAAAACTTTGTGATTGCTGTTGCGAAATTTCTTCGAGTAAACGCTCAAAGTTTTTGTCGTTGTTTTTAATCCTTTCAATTGCCTTACCAACCGCTTGGTCAAATCTGTTTTTATCCAGTGGTTTTAATAAATAATCGATGGTGTTTTTTTCAAATGCCCGAATGGCATATTTGTCGTAGGCAGTACAAAAAATAACAAACGGCTCGTGGCTTATTTTTTCGAGCACTTCAAACCCATCTTTCCCAGGCATTTGTACATCCAAAAACACTAAATCAGGTTTTTTCTCATTAATTAGTTTAATGGCTTCACTGGCTTTGCCAGATTCGGCAATTATTTCAATTTGATCAAAATCTTCTAAATATTCAATTACAAACTGGCGAGCCAATTGCTCGTCATCTATAACTATGCAGCTTATTTTGTTGTCCATGGTATTTCAAATTTTACGGAATATCCGTTTTCTGTAGCACTTGTTTTTAACCTCGATTTATGATTGAACATATTTACCAATCGTTCGTTCGAGTTTTTTAAGCCAACACCAGAATTACTTGTTTCGTAATCAGAATTATTATTTATGCCTACGCCATCATCTTTAATTTCAAATAGTACGAGGTCATCTTTATGTAAAATAGAAAGCGTAACAGTTCCGCCTTCTTCCTTAGGCGAAATCCCATGCTTTACTGCATTTTCAACCAAAGGCTGAAGCACCATTGGAGGCAATTCAAGGACTAAACACTCTTGTTCAATATCTTCTTTATATTGAAGCCGTTCGCCAAACCTAACTTGTTGAATGCTGATGTAGTTTCTTATGAAACTAATTTCTTCAGATAGTGAGATGGAAGGCTCATCATTTGAATCAAGTGCATAGCGTATAACTTCCGATAGCATCGACATCATTTTGCGTGCTTTAATTTTATCAACACCGATTAAAGTACTGATGCTATTGAGTGTATTAAACAGAAAATGAGGGTTTATTTGAGACTTTAACAGAGCCATTTGCATCTGGTTATTAGCAATGGCAAGGTTTGTTTTATCCTGTTCATTTTGCTTAATAGTTTCAATATATCTGATGATATAATACACCGTGGTGGCAGTTACATACTGTAAATTATACTGCGTAGATGCTACACCTAGTTGTTCTAATAAGTACTCTTGCCATTCTTCAAAAGACGTAAAATCATCTAAATAATACTCGAAGAAATAGCTAACCGAAGCCAAAATTATAAACGATACCGTTACCCCAAATAGGTGCCCAACAATTTGCACGAAAATTTTTCGTTTAAATAGTATTGACGACCATTGCCAAGCCACCCAAGCCATTAAACAAACGGCAAAGTTTAAAAGCAAACCATTAATTATAGTTGAAGGAAACGGCCTAAAAAGCAAATATTGGAAGGTTACACCTATTCCAAAAATAAGTGTAAACCACAGGCAAAGCATTAAAAATGATTTACCCCAAATAGTTGATATGTTAATATGTTTAAGCAAATTGCTTTAAATCGGTTACCAAAGTTAGTGTTATTGTGATAACAGTTAAAGTTTGTGTTATTTAGTACATCAAAAAAACGAATAATGCGGAAAGTATTTTTATTTTTTACTCTATTTTTTATTTATATTATCGGGTACAGCCAAGTTAAAACGATAACGATTTCTGGCAGGGTAACAGATATTGAAACAGGCGAAGTATTAACCTATGCCACTGTGGGTTTGGTGGGCATTCCAATAGGTACAATATCCAATGCAAAGGGGGAATTTGATTTTCATATTCCGATAGAATATGTTGCTGAAACTTTTCAAATATCTATGATTGGGTACGAAAGCTATAAGGCTCCGGTAACTAAAATAGAAACTTTAGTAGAGTTTAAGCTTCATAAGAGCTCAACTGTTTTAGATGAAGTGGTTGTAAATGATAGTCTTTCGGCAGGCGATATTTTTAAAATTGCCATCAATAGAATAACTGCTAACTACCCCATGAAACCAGCAGAAATGGATGGGTTTTACCGAGATGTTAAAAAAGTAGGTGGCAAATATGTTTCGCTGCTTGAAGCTGCAATTACTATTTATGATAAAGATTATGAAGCTCCGAGAGATTACACTAAAGTGCGTGAGCGCGTTGCGATTAAAGAGATTAGGAAAAGTTACAATTATGACATGGCCTATGCTAAATACTTTGAGCAGTATAATATGCTAGAAGATTTACTGCTTGATAATAATATTAAGTACAGGTCTTTTAATGATGAAGCCATATTTTACCAATTATTGCAGCGTAAAACAGTTGTTGGTTCGGATAATACCCAATTATTTTTACTTTTTATAGATCAGCCAGGGTATAACCTTAAGCTTTTTATCGATCCTAAAACCTATGGCATACTTAGGTTAGAGTTTGGTTGGGGTAATGGTAGCGAGCCTATTTATCAATATAAAAGAAATAGGAAGTTGCTTAATAATGTAATGAGGCAAGATAAGATTGTGGAGTTTGAAAAATATAATGGCAAACTTTTTCTTAAATATATGCGTACCACATACAAAAATGTGTGGATGAATACTGAAACCGGTAAGCCAGAACAAACCACCGAACTGTATCAAGAGTTGCTTATCAATCATATTAATGATGTGGACCCTAACTGGGTGAGCAATGCTAGAAAAATGAAGCGTTATGGACTGCAATACCAGCACGATAATTATAATAAACGTTTTTGGGATAATTATAATGTGATTAAGGAAACGCCTCTTGATAAAAAAATTGTTAGCGATTTGGAAGAATACGGATCATTAGAAGAGCAATTTAAAGATAATTATTAACCTGGCGGACGCATTTTAGGATTATCAAATAAATAAAACGTCATTCCTGCGGAGGCAGGAATCTCTAAATCAAGTTTTTTAAAAGATTAAAATCCTAATTAATATTCGCCACTTTAATAATAGCTCTCCTATTCTTACTTGCCACTCATCGGCAAAATCTGCAACTCACCGATTTTGAGATTGCAGTTGTTAGTAAAGCCTCTACATTTGAATCAACAAGCCAACTAATAGAAAGAGATCCTTCGGGCGATAGACTTAATAGCTATCAGCTCGGAGGATTTTGTTTTATAGACCTTTAGGGATACCTGTTATAAGCTATTCTGCTTTTTGAAGTTAACTTCCCAACCCTTGTTGGTGTTGTTTTACCAACAAGTCCAATAAGCATAACTTTGGTTTGTTGGTTAAAAGACCAACAAAAGGCATACTAAATGGGCTCGGTTGAGCCCAGAGATTACCGAGCCTTACGCTCGATAATGACGAGGGGTTTAGTTATACAATAGGGATTAACAGCACAAATAGCTTGTTCAACGTTTAATTGTGCAACTCACCGATTTTGAAATTGAAGTTGTTAGTAAAGCCTCTATATTTGAATCAACAAGCCAACTAATAGAAAGAGATCCTTCGGGCGATAAACTTAATTGTTATCAGCTCGGAGGATTTTGTTTTATAGACCTTTAGGGATACCTGTTATAAGCTATTCTGCTTTTTGAAGTTAACATCCCAACCCTTGTTGGTGTTGTTTTTATCAACAAGACCAACAAAAGGTAGTACCTAGCTAGTGGTCTTAAAAAATTTTATTAATTTTTTTAAGTACTCGGCTTGCGATTTTAACCCTTTCGATGAGGCTGCAAGCTCTTCGGAAGTAGCTGCATTTTGCTGAACAACTTCATTAAACTCTTGGATGGATGTATTTATTTGTTCTGCACCTGTATTTTGCTCAATACTTGCGCTTGTAATTTCTTGTACCAGCCCGTTTGTTTTTTCTATATTGGGCACAATATCGCTTAACAATTTTTTTGATTTTTGCGCTACTATAACACTAGAAGCAGACAATTCATTAATTTCAATGGCTGCTTTTTGGCTGTCTTCTGCCAATTTGCGTACCTCTGATGCTACCACTGCAAATCCTTTTCCTTGTTCGCCTGCACGTGCTGCTTCTACTGCGGCATTAAGGGCTAATAAATTTGTTTGCATAGCAATTTCTTCAATTATTGAAACTTTAGAAGCAATGGTTTGCATAGACGATACCGTTTGGTTTACCGCTTCACTTCCTTCTTTAATTTCGCTAGACACAAATTGAGAGATTTTTTGCGTTTGCTTAGAGTTATCGGTATTTTGATGAATATTCGATGCCATTTCTTGCATAGAAGCCGATATTTGTTCGGCAGAACTTGCTTGTTCCGATGCTCCTATAGATAGTTGCTCTGAAGATTTGTTTACTTCTTCGCTTGTATTACTAATTTCATCGGAGGATATTTTTACTGCATTAATTGTATCGTTTAGTTTAGTAACCGTTTGCTTTAAATGATTTAGAGTAACGGAAAACTCATCGCTTCCCTCCTTATTAAATTCAATGGTTAAATCACCTTCTGCCATTTTTTTAACAGCCGAATTAAGTAATGTCATTTGACCTATTATTGCTTTGGCAATTAAAATAGAAATTATAATAGAAATTATAAATATTAGTATGGCTATAACCATAGCAGTATAAAAAGAACGAGATGAGTCGTCTTTTTTTATTTTAGCAACTAATAGCAAATCCATAGCTATATTATCCTCCACTTCTTTAAGTATGTTAATTCTTTTAGTAGCCGCTTCCATCCAAGTATCAGAATTAATGCTAAAATTCCCTGTCAATGATTCTTCTTTAACAATTTCTCTTATTTCTCTTACTTTAATTACCGCACTGGCTTTCATTTTTTCATTAAAAAATGAGCCTTCTTTTGCATTAGCACTACTTAAAAAAACATTAAAATAAGTAGATTGTTCTGTAGTAAGTTGAATAAACCTACCAAACTCATTCTTCGAAAAAACTTCTGTTTCCAAGGCAATTAATAACAAACTTCTTTCTAACCCTGCTCTTTCTTTACCCAATAAAAAATTGGCATACGATTTTGTTTTATCAGTAAGCGTTGCATCGTTCATTTCTTTACTAACTATTGTTAGCATTCTAAAAAAACTTGCGTGTAGCTCCGTATAGTAGGCTAGCGCATCTTCATGTGCTATAGAAAGGGATGTAATGGCATTTCGTTTTTCCGCTAACGATTCTAAGCTATTAATAGCATTGCTCAACGCATTATTTAATTCACTATTATCCGAAATAAAATTTTCGATTAAATTCAATAATTCTATCTTTTGTGCATCTGTTGCTTTTCTTTGGCTATTTAATTCTGATACAAAATAGTTGCCTTCTGAGTTTAAATATCCTACAGAAAAATTTCGCTCTTTTTGACTTTGATGAATAAAATCACCAATGCCTTGAGATAATTGAACTACTTTTTGAAGCGACTCAATTTCAATTAATTTATTTCTTTCTTGTACTGTTTTAGACATAGAAAAGTAAAGCACTCCTACTAAAGGAAGAAATAACATAATAGATATTTTGTATTTTAGCTTTGTGTTTTGAAGTAGTAGTTGCATAGTTGTAGTAATTGATATTTAAAAAACACACTTAAAATACTGTAACTATTAAGGTGCTTTTATATAGTACTCAAAAATCAGAAAACTTACTAAGTTATCCGCACAAAGTAATTACTGATTTTGAAAAATTGTTAAAGTTACCCACACCTGTGGAAAGGTTGTTGAAAACAAATGATTGGTATACTGTGAGGTATGAGTTTTAAAATTAGAGATTTGCATAATTAATTTTCTCTCCTTCTCCTTCTCAGAGCCACTCGCAGAGGACCTTTGAGCAGGATAAATTCGGTACAAATTTAATTTACAACTCCATTAATTCCCTTGCGCTCGCATAAGCACTTTCAGAGGGGCTATTGCCACCAATCATTTGGGCAATAGCTTTTGTGCTTTGTTTAGGGGTAAGTTCTCTAATGCTACTAATGGCTCTATCGGTAGTGTTATCCTTATACACATAATAGTGGGCATCGCCTTTGGCGGCAATTTGAGGCAAATGGCTAATGGCAATCACTTGGTGGTTTAATGCCATTTTACGCATCATTGTTCCCATTTTTAGGGCTATTTCACCCGATATGCCTGTATCAATTTCATCAAAAACGATGGTGGGCAAAGCAGTTTTATCTGCCAATAAGTATTTAATGCAAAACATTAATCTCGAAAACTCACCACCAGAAGCCACCTGTTTTAACGATTGAGGAGTAACGCCTTTATTGGCACTAAACATAAGGGTAATTTCATCAATCCCGTTTGCGCTAAGGGGTTTAGTTTCTGCATTTATAGTAATGGTTGCATCGGGCATACCCAATGTGGCTAATAGCATTTTAATAGTTTGGCTAAATAATGCTGTGCTATTAAGCCTTTGTTTACTTAGCTGTTGCGCAGATTCAATGGCTTTTTTCTCTGCTGTTTCGGCAGTTACTTTAGCCTTTTCAAGCGCCTCTTCTAAGTTGCCCGAGGCAAAGCTTTTTTCTTCTAATGCAGATTTAATGGCGAGCAAGTCTTTAATAGAAGCTACTTGATGCTTTTTTTGTAACTGATATATACTGCTTAATCTTTGCTGAACTTGTTCGGTTTTTTCAAAATTAACTTCTACTTGCCCTTCTTCAGATTCAATATCTCGTGATAACTCTTTTAACTCAATATAGGCTTGCTCAAACTGTTTATCAAGTTTATCATAATGAGTGCTGAAACCTGAAAGTTGTTTTAGTAGAGCTTGTACAGTTTGCAGTCGTTCTAAGGCTCCAAATTCAGCATTGGTTAAAGCCTGTATGGCTTCGTGAAGCCGTTGTTTTATTTCTTCAGCATTTTCTAATACTTTAAGCTCCTCTTCAAGAGGCTCTTGTTCGTGTTCTTCAAGAGATAATTGTGCGAGCTCGTTTAGCAAAAAGGCGTTATAGTCAGCATCTTTTTTAAGCGAATCGCCCTCTGAAATTAACTGCTGGTATAATTTTTCTTTTTCCTTATAGTTTGTATAAATGGCGAGATAAGCTTTGGCTTTTTCTTTTGTGCCTGCAAAG
The DNA here is from genome assembly GCA_964596935.1 of uncultured Roseivirgaceae bacterium. Classification (GTDB taxonomy): domain Bacteria; phylum Bacteroidota; class Bacteroidia; order Cytophagales; family Cyclobacteriaceae; genus JAKISE01. Next base: position 602 of record CAZQWZ010000124.1, on the reverse strand, counting down.
GCATCGATAATATTAAGTTGATAGTTAGATGCTCCCAATTGCAATGTTTCATGTTGCGAGTGCACATCCATTAAGTATTGGCCCAGCTTTTTTAGTACATCGAGTGTAACGGGGGTATCGTTTATAAATGCACGTGATTTTCCCGAAGGTGTAATTTCTCGCCTTATCGAAGTTTCAATTTCGTAATCAAGGTCTTCATCAATAAAAAGAGATTTTAACTTATAATCGCTGATGTTGAATATGCCTTCGATAATGCATTTTTTATCTAAATCCAGCAGCACTTTGGTGTCTGCTCTTTTGCCTAGTAATAAGCCCACTGCACCTAGCATAATCGATTTTCCTGCACCAGTTTCGCCTGTAATTATATTTAACCCGTTGGCGGGGTTCATTTCAAGCGATTGAATAAGTGCGTAGTTTTGTATGGTAAGCTTGCTTAACATTATGGGATAATAGATGTTAGATTATTAGACATTAGATAAAAGGGAGTATTTATATATGCAAAATAATCGTTTTCTTTAACAAAGAAAATTTACAGCATAAAGATTATATCTAAAGTTTAATCTCTATTTCAATATTTCTTTAAAAAGATCTTCTTTAATAGG
>CAZQWZ010000123.1:0-7805 GCA_964596935.1 uncultured Roseivirgaceae bacterium | reverse complement strand
TAAACCCTATTTATTTTTATGATACACATGGGACATATAGAAAAAACCATTCGAGTTTTGATAAGTCTTTAAAATGTCACCATTTACATCGTGGTAAAGGTTGGCAACCGCTTCCAACAATTTTACTTTTATTTTTAGGTTAGAGCTAAAAATATCGTGAATACTAACTTGGGGTAATACATACATAGTTGCAGATTCGCTAATTGCCACGGCATTAACAAGCCTCTTTTTATTTTCCAAAATGGCTGTTTCTCCAAAAATGCTTCCCTTATCTAAACGAGTAATTACTTCAATATCGTTTTCTTGGTCTAATGTAAGCTCCACTTCTCCATCGGTTAAAATGTATAGTGCGTGGGCAGGGTCGTTTCTTAAAAAAACGATTTCATTTTTAGTATATATTCTTTTATGCAAGTGCGGCAAAAAAAGCGCCCGCTGATCATTGGTTAATGACGAAAACAAAACAATTTCACCCAAATAGGCAAGCATGGCCATTTCATCAGTTTCGTATGTTTTTTTAAATGGATTAAACATGGTTTCTAGTTAATGCTTATTTCAAATACTTGTTGTGTTTTGGTAGTTATTTTAAATCTATCATCCAACCTGTGATTTAAAATACCTGCAATTTCCCCATCTGATACCACAACCAATATCTTGTCTTTCAAGTTTACAGGTATTTTAGCATCAATCATAAAGTCGCTTAGCTTTTTTTTACCTTTCATCCCTAATGGGTAAAACACATCTCCTTTTTTCCAATTTCGAACCTCCAAGGGAAACTTTAATTTGCCTTTGTCTAAAGCCATAATACTATTACTTCTTTTTATAGAATAAGTTTCTTTTAAAGCTGTTTTTGTGCTAATCGTCTTATTTGCTATACTGTAGTCATTTGCACCTTTAGCAATCAAAAGAGTAATAACTTCTTTTTCTTTTAATGAGATAATTAAATTATCCCTATCAATATTTACAACATGCGTTTGGGAGTAAAACAACCTGCCTGAAATGCCTTTTAAGCTACTCGCAATATTGCTTGATTGCAAATAATTAAATCCAAAGGGCTTTAATATTTCGGCCAATACAAACCCAAAACCTGCTACATTAGAAAGTAATTTAATATTGATTAACGTGTTTCCATCCTGTTGTTTAACAATATTATTGATTACACTTTCTATATGTGGTTTCAAAAATAGCTCTACTTCTTCAACCCTTTTGCTAGTAGCATATATGGCATCTTGCGCTTTAGGGTTAATTTCTTCGAGTAAAGGAATTACCTTATGCCTGATTTTATTCCTGCTATATTTTATCGATGAATTTGAGCTGTCTTCTCTCCACAAAATGTTGTTGCTTTCTGCAAATATTTTAATTTCTTTTCTTGATGCAAAAAGAAGCGGTCGAATTAAATTATCCATTTTAACCTTAATGCCGTGTAGGCCACTTATACCAGTTCCCTTGCTTAAGTTAAAAAGCACTGTTTCTACGGTATCTCCACGGTGATGTGCTGTTGTAGTAAACCTATATCCAAATTCAGCTCTAATTTGCTCAAACCAATTATACCTTAACTCTCGAGCTGCCATTTGAATTGATACCCCTTTAGACTCAGCAACTTTTGCCGCATTAAATTTTTTAGTGTAAAATTCAACGTTTAATCTATCAGCTAATTCTTTCACAAAGATTTCATCTTTATCAGACTCATCTCCTCTTAAACTAAAATTACAATGAGCTATGCCAAAATTTAGCTCTAACTGATGAAATAAATAAACAAGCACAACAGAATCGATTCCTCCACTTACTGCAAGTAAAGTTTTGTTTTCTTTAATGGCAATATTTTTGCTTTCAACAAAAGACAGAAATTCATCAATCATACGTCAAAAATATGCAAAATAGACATACCAAGTTTAATAGCTATTTCATGTTACTATTTGTTAGTTTTGAAACTTTATTACTTGTTCAGATAAAATACACATGCGGTTATTAGTATCTATACTTTCTTTTCTAATTTTTGTTGGTGCATTTAACGCCCAAGCACAGAAAAAAATTAAACTAGATGGCGATAAGGCTAGAGGGTTAAGAAAGAACGGCATTAATTATACAATTGTTACAGGAAATGCCAAATTTACCCATAAAGGCACTATTTTTTATTGTGATTCAGCCGTATTAGTAAAAAAATCTAACGTTTTAGATGCCTTTGGCAACGTAAAAATTATTGATGGCGACTCCATTACAGTAACAGCCAAAACATTGCATTATGATGGCAACACCAAAATTGCCAAGCTCAGAAAAAACGTGGTACTAACCAAGTTAGATCAAATGCAGCTATTTACAAACCACTTAGATTATAACAGAAGTACATCAATAGCTACTTATTTTAATTCTGGTAAAATTATTGATTCAACCAATGTATTAACTAGCACTAAAGGATACTTTAATACAAAAACAAGTTTTGCTGCTTTTAAAACAAATGTTGTTGGCACAAACAAGGAAAAAACACTAAAGTCGGATACGCTTGTTTATAATACCAAAACTGGGATTGTCTATTTTGTGGCTCCTACAGAAATTACAGATGCTGAAGGCAATGTTTTTAACTATAACGAAGGTATTTATGAAACCAAGTTAAAAAGTTCCAATCTTTTTAATGGAATAGTAGAAACGGAATCGTATTTTCTAAAAGGAAATACCATGAAATTAGACGATATAAAAGGAGAGTACACGGCAACGGGTAATGTATATATGCTTTCTAAAAACGAGAACATTATAATTACGGGCCAGAAAGCAATTATGAATAAGTTGACTAATACAACCAAAATTTTCGAAAGGGCTCTGCTAAAAATGATTGATAAAGGAGATACACTTTACATGACTGCCGATACACTAGTTTCTATTGATAGTGAAAACGACATTGAAAAAAGATTACTGGCTTATTCAAATGTTTTAATCTTCAAAAAAGACTTAGTAGGAAAAAGTGATTCGATTTCCTATTTCCAATCAGATTCAACTATGATACTTTACGGTAACCCTGTACTTTGGTCGGGCGCAAATCAAATGTCTGGAGATACAATAGAAATTATTATTAAAAATAGTGGGCTTGAAAGAATGATTTTATATCCCAAAGCCTTTGTTGCCTCTGCAGATTCTGCCGAATACTATAATCAGATAAAAGGCAGAAGCATGGTGGCTTGGTTTAAAAATGAAGCATTAGATGTTGTAAATGTGTATGGAAATGGCGAAAGTCTCTTTTTTATAAGAGATGATAAAACCCGGAATTTAATAGGTTTAAATACAATTATTTGTAGTGATATTGTGTTGAGATTTAAAGATAAAGTATTAACAGATGCTTCATTTTTGGTAAACCCAGAAGGGAAATTTATTCCACCACATGAATTAAAACAGGAAGACATTAAACTAAATGGTTTTGTTTGGCGAGGAGAAGAAAAGCCCGACAAAAGTGATCTCCTAAAAAATGAATTTACAAAAGAAGAGTTAATTGAAAGGCAAGAAGAGTTAAAAAGTTTGCCTATTAACTTAGAAAAGAGAAAGGCTTCAATTAAAAGAGTTCCTCTAAAAATAAATTTTAATCAATAAACTGCCCCGAGGCAGAGCCATTGAGGTATTAAGTTGAATTTATTTCCGACCCAAGGGTTGGGGTATTAAACCAAATGGGCTTTCGCCCTGCGAATAAATTTTTTAATCGAAAACTATTAAAAATAGTTCGATAATTTTAGTACATTTACTATAGTGGCTAAAAACACTCTTTCTTATTGATGAAAAGAATAATCTACATATCTATACTTCTCTTAATTGCTCCTTTTGCATGGGCGCAAGGCTTAAAGGTGGTAGATACTCAACTAAATATTTCATCTGAAGTTGGCATCCAATCTAGTACAACGGTAAAAATCCAAAATATATCTGATCACACGATTCTTTTAGGTGTAAAAAAAATAGACAATAACATTAGATCTAGTCAAGTATCTACGTTTTGCATTAATAACGATTGCACCGAAAAAAATATTGTACCGGGCAATGTAATTATTAAGCTTAAGCCAGGAGAAATTTTTAAAGGATTTTCAGTTACCCTTGAAACTGGCCTAGTCGCAGGCAATAGCAGCATAAAATTTTTATTCTACAACTTATCCAACACGAGCGAAAGCATTGAAACTGAAATTAACTACACCATAAAGGATAAAGGCGAAAAAGGGATTTTATACTCCTCTGATGTTGTTCAACTTAGCGATGTGTTCCCAAACCCTGTAAAGGAAAAAGCCATTTTTAATTACACCTATTTAAACCCTGAAAAAGAAGCTAGGATAGTTATTCATAGTGTTTTGGGTTCGGTTATAAGTGAGTTCTTTCTTTCACCTTACGAATCACAATTATCTATACCTGTTATAGAGTATAATCCTGGAGTTTATTTTTACACACTTTATATTGATAACGAAGGAGTAGCAACAAAAAAAATGATTATTAGGAAATAAATCCAATATTCTTCTAAATAATCCGTTATCATCTCTGTAATTTATATCCATTTTAAGCAGTAGTCTGCTATATTTGCACCCTTATGCGAAAATCTGCAATATTTAAAATTGTATTTTTCTTAGTTTTATTGTATTCAATTTCTTCATGTTCTGAATTTAGACAGATTCAGAAAAGCACTGATTGGAAGCTGAAATACAATAAAGCTATGGAGTATTATGAATCTGGAGACTATTTCAGGTCAATATCACTATTTGAAGAGGTGCTCCCTGTAACACGTGGCAAAACTGAAGGTGAAAAGGCTCAATTTTATTATGCATACGCTCATTTTAAAGATAAGCAGTATATCTTAAGTGCTCATTATTTTAAAACTTTCTACGAAACATACTCTAGAAGTGAGTATGCTACCGAAGCTCAGTTTTTATATGCCTACTCATTGTACATGGATTCTCCTATATTCTCGCTAGACCAAACGAGTACCAGAGATGCCATTGATGCATTACAAGCATATATTAATAGAAACCCCGATAGTGAGTTTTTAAAAGATGCCAATGATATTATTAGTGAGCTTCAAATTAAATTGGAAACTAAAGCGTACGAAAACGCTAAAGAGTACTATAAAATTGGATTATTAAAGAGCGCAAAAGTTGCTTTCGAAAATTTTGCAAAGGACTATCCTGATTCAAAATACAACGAAGAGTTGAAATTCTTAAAAATTGAAGCTATTTTTAAGGTCGCGCAAAAAAGTATTCCGTCAAAACAAAACAAAAGATTTAAAGAGGTTATCGAATTATACGAACAATTTGTAGATCGTTACCCCAATAGTGAGTATCAAAATCAAGCAGAGAAGTTTTATAATTCTGCTCTAAATCAATTAGAAAAAAAAATATCATAAATATTATGTCATCACAAGCATCTTTAAAAACAAGAAACATTAAGGAATTTACTGATCATACTGATAATGTATATGAAGCAGTTACGGTTATCTCTAAAAGAGCTCGCCAAATTTCATCTACAATAAAAGAAGAGTTAAGTTCTAAACTTGCTGAATTTGCCTCAACTGTAGATAATCTTGAAGAGATTTTTGAAAACAGAGAGCAAATTGAAATTTCTAAATTCTACGAAAGAATGCCAAAACCTACAAACTTAGCAACAGAGGAGTTTTTAGAAGGCGAGATTACACATAGATTAAAAGAAGAATCTGAAGATTCGGAAGTTTAAAGGAGATTATTTTATTTTTACCATATGCTCCAAGGTAAAAAAATCATTTTAGGAGTATGTGGCGGAATAGCTGCATACAAGTCGGCCACGCTAGTTAGGCTTCTCAAAAAAAATGGAGCAGAGGTTAAAGTGTTAATGACCCCCTCTGCTCATTTCTTTATTACTCCCCTTACATTATCTACGCTAAGTGGCAACCCTGTTCTTACCAAGTTTCAAGATTATGAAAATGGCAGTTGGAACAACCATGTAGAATTAGGGCTATGGGCAGATTTGATGATTATTGCCCCAGCAACGGCAAATACATTATCTAAAATGGCCAATGGACAAAGCGATAATTTACTAATTACCACCTACCTTTCTGCTCGCTGCCAAGTAATTATTGCCCCAGCTATGGACTTGGATATGTATAAGCACCCTACTACCAATGCCTCTCTGGGTTTATTGCAAAGGCATGGTGTAGAAATAATTGATGCAGAAGAAGGCGAGCTTGCAAGTGGCCTAAAAGGCAAAGGAAGAATGGCTGAACCTGAGAGTATTTATGAATACATCGTTCAGCACTTTAATATAGCCCCGAAACTAGCTGACAAAAATATAATGATTACCGCTGGCCCAACTTATGAAGCCATAGACCCTGTGCGGTTTATTGGCAATCACTCGTCTGGCAAAATGGGGTTTGAGTTAGCCATTGAAGCTCAAAAATTAGGTGCTAATGTTACGTTAGTTTTAGGGCCAAACAATTTGGACACAAACAGCTTTACAGGAAAAATAATAGAGGTAACAAGCTCCAACGAAATGTTTGAAGCCTGCGATAAAATTTATAGCAAACAACACATTTCCATTTTTGCAGCTGCCGTAGCAGACTATGCACCTGCTAAAATAACAGATCAAAAAATCAAGAAACAGTCTGATACAATTTCACTTGAACTATCCAAAACAATTGATATTGCTAAGGCCCTTGGTAAAAAGAAAGTGAGTGGACAACTAAATATTGGCTTTGCTCTTGAAACGGAAAATGAAGAAAATCACGCCAAAGAAAAACTAAAAAAAAAGAATTTTGATTTAATTGTGCTTAACTCGCTAAATGATAAAGGTGCAGGCTTTAAAGTTGACACAAATAGAATTACAATTATAGATAGGCAAAATAATATTCAAAAATTTGAGTTAAAGTCTAAAACACAAGTTGCTAAAGACATTCTACATGAAATTGAAACTCGCATTTAACATTCTATTACTAATTTCATTTTTAGGAATTAGTAATGGCAGTCTATCTCAAGATCTAAATTGTAATGTTACCATTGATTACGAACGCATAGAAACTTCTGAAAGAAGAATTTTTGAAGACATGGAACTTGCCTTCGAAAATTTCTTAAATACCAGAAAATGGTCGCCTGATGAAATTAGACCAGAAGAGCAAATTAAGTGTGGCTTAACCATCACCTTAAACAAAATGCCAAGCATTGGCACGTTTAAAGCTACTGTTCAAATTCGTTCTGCACGCCCTATATATAATACATCTTACGAATCTATACTCTTTAATTTTGCCGATAGAGATTGGTCGTTTGAATATGTGGAGTCGTTGCCTATGAACTTTAACGAGAATGATTATTCCTCTAATCTAACCTCGATGTTAGCCTATTACGCCTATATAATGCTTGGCTTAGATTACGATTCTTACGGAGAATTATCCGGCTCTTCTTATTTTCAAAAAGCACAGATAATAGTTACCAATGCTTCGCAAGGAGGCCGACCAGGCTGGGGAGCATTGCAAAGTACTCGAAATAGATATGCGCTTATAGATGATATTACCAATCAACAAATTGAAGATTTACGGATTGGATATTATAAATACCATCGTTTGGGGTTAGATGTATTTGAAGCGAATCCAGAAGAATGCAGAAAACAGATTCTTGAAGTATTGGCAAGCACAAAAAAAATAAAAAACAGATATCCAACCTCTATTTTTGTTATTAGTTTTTTTGATGCAAAATCAGAAGAACTAGTAAACATTTTTGCCGATGCATCGCAACAACAAAAGCGTGAAGCTTATAACTTACTAATAGATCTTAACCCTATTAAAGAAGATCTTTTTAAAGAAATATTGAAATAGAGATTAAACTTTAGAT
>CAZQWZ010000122.1:4831-7825 GCA_964596935.1 uncultured Roseivirgaceae bacterium | reverse complement strand
GCAAAACCACTTATTGGTTTACCCGATGGAAGTACAACCACATTCCACCCATCTTTAAGCAAAGCATATTTTTTGTTGCTTCGTTTAAGTGTATAATATTGAGTGGAGTACCCAAACCCTAACGGATGCGTATTATCTAATTTGGTTTTATAAATGGCGCCAGGAATATATTTTTCCATGCCTGCTCGCTCTCGGTTGGTATATATTTTTTGACTAGGTTCATCCTCCTCTTTTTCTTCTTCCTCATCGTGTGTAGTTACCAAACCAAACTGCTCTTTATCAACAAAAGAACGTAATGCACCTTCCATCAAAATGAGCCTTCCTCCATCAGATACCCATCGTTTAAGCTCTTTTAGCTTATCTTCATCAAGTATCTTATAATGCCCATTGGGGAAAACCAACACGTTATAATCCCATAAATCCACTTGATTAAAATAATTGGTTCTTATGGTACTTACTTGGTAATTCATCACCTGATCAAAGTAATACCACACTTCTCCAAATGAGGTTGGAGAAACGCCATCGCCTGCAATAATGGCCACCTTAGCTTGCTCCAATAAACGCATAGAGCTAGACCCAAAATCTTTGCCTTTAACAACCAACCCTGATTGCACTACTGAAATTGAAATCTCTTTTTTATTGGCTGCATTAACAACTATTTTTTCGTAGCCTTTCAAATGCTTATTATCAGCTTTAAGTATTAAAAAAGCCCCTCTGTTATAGGATGTATTTTTAGTGGTAAACAGTTCATCTGCAATTCTTACATTAATTCCATTGGATTGCAATTTGGTTACTAAGGCAATATCATTTACAGAGTTGCCTTGCCATACAAATGCATAGGCTTTACTATTATGCTTATTTTTAACAAATGGCGTTCGCTCCCAAGTTGAAGTTGTAATATCAGAAGTTGAAGCAAATGCTTTAAAACCTAAAGCATAAGGCAAACTCCACGCTGTAATATCATAGGTAACAGAATCTTGTAAATAAGTTTTAGGTTCAAAAAGCACCGATGTAAGTACCCCTTTGGGTTGATTGGTTGATACCACTAAACTCCCTTTACGAGCAGTAATGCTGGTCTCAATGCCTTTATCAAAATCAAAACCTGATACTTTTTTATTGGCAGTGGCTTTGCCATAGGTTATGCCTTGCTTATCAAGCAGCTCTGTTAAGTTATTTAACTTAGCCTCATTCGTTTCAGTTATTACATACGATTTATACTTGCTTTTAGGCGCTGTGCTAAAAAAAGATTGGAATTCTGCCAGTAATCTATCTGTGTTTTTTGAGGCTACTTCTACGGTAGATAAACCTGTTGTATAATGATGAGCTACCCGATCGGTTAATTTTAAGGTGTCTCCATTTTGGAGTAATGCTTGCAACCCTCCACGTCCGTGTCCTGCTTGCTCGTAAGTCATTCCAATAGCACCGTTAAAAACCGGATAACTATCGCCATAGCTTGGGTAAAGCAAATCAAAGAACTCTTTAGTAAAATATAACCACCCTTCTTTATCGAAATATTTGGCGTGGTTTTTACCTGCTAATTGCTGAAATTCTACTTGCCAAGGAGTAATTGAATTATGATAAGGCTTGGCCGCAGGCGCAAAATAATAAGGATTTTCAACGCCCTGTTCGTGGTAATCTACGTGTATTTGAGGTAACCATTGATTGTATAATTTTATTCGCTGTTCCGATTCTACTTGTGTTTGCCAAGCCCAATCTCTATTCAAATCAAAAAGATAATGGTTTTGCCTACCTCCTGGCCAAACTTCGTTATGCTCTCTGCTATCCAAATTAGGGTTGGGCTCTGCACCCACCGTTTGATTATAGTAATTTACATAGCGTTCTCGCCCATCAGGGTTAATGCAAGGATCTAGGATAACCATTGTGTTTTCTAACCATTGCTGAACCTCCTTATTGCTTTCATCCGCCAAAGCATACAAGGTTTGCATCATCGCTTCGCTTGAAGAAGCTTCGTTGCCATGCACGTTATAACTTAACCACACAATGGATACATTTTTAATGGGCGAGCCAGCCTCAATGCCTGCTCTTTGAAGATTCGATTTACGAATTTCTTCTAATTGCTTTATGTTTTTAGATGAAGAAACAACTGCAACCATTAAGGGTCGATGTTCATAGGTTTCGCCATACGAAATCAACTTTACATTCTCTTTGCTTTGCCCAACATGCTTTACATATTCAATAATTTTATAATGATTGGTAAAGCGGGTACCCAGAGTATATCCTAAATAATCTTCAGGAGATTGGGTGGTTTGGGCTTGTGAATGAATTGAAAATAGAAAAAATACAATTAATAAAATAGAACGTGTCATAGGTTTTATTTGAATCTCGAAAATAAATCGTCATTCCTGCGAAGGCAGGAATCTGCCAATAAAATGCTTCCCTCTTAGGGATTCCTAGCTTCGCAGGAATGACGAATATAATTAACTTGCAAATTATTAAATCTCGATGTATAGTCCATCTGATTTAACCGCTATTTGATAAAGGGTAAGGTGGCCACATCTATTAGATGATTCAATCCCTGTTTTTAAATTAAATCGGTATTCGTGCAAAGGGCAGATAATTTCATCAAAATTATTAAACACTCCTTTTGCCAAAGACGCTCGTTGGTGAGGGCAGAGCTCATCGGTAACCGTAAACCCTTGGTTAGAATGAATAAGCAAATAGGATTTCTCCTTCACTATTATTTTTCTAGAAGTTCCTTGGGGCACTTCCTTTTCAGCTTCATCAGGCGAATTGAAAATCTTAATTATCATTTAGTTGCTGAAATAGTTGAACAAGCCCTTGTTTACCACTTATATTAATGCCTGCACTTGCGGCATTTGATTGAAGCACCTTTTTATCTACTTTAAAAAGTTTACTCAAAGATGATTTATTTAGTTTAAACCCAACCCAACTCCCGTTATCATAAATTGCATAGTGCTCTCTAATCACACCTTCAGCTTTTCTTTTAGGCACAAACCTAACTCCATCAAGTTT
>CAZQWZ010000122.1:0-4731 GCA_964596935.1 uncultured Roseivirgaceae bacterium | reverse complement strand
TCTATGGGTTCGGTTGAAACTATGTAAGAGGCCAATATATGTTTGCCTGTGCTCAGTACCAGTAAAAACCTAAATTGATCGGCAATTTTAGCCACTACCAATAATGAGCCTGTATTTCCAGAATTATATATTAACCCACCTGACAAACCCATTGGTAAAACAGAAAGTGCTTTGTTATTTACAACTACTTCTATTGTGTTTCCATACCTATCAAAATTTAAACTATCGTATTTTTTTGATGTGCCGTTGACATAAAACAGTTTTCCTTTCGACCATTGAGGAGCAATGTATTGGTTCTGATTTTGAGGAACGTATAATTCAAATTTGCCACTTAATTGAATAAGGTTTGAAGCATTTGAGTTAAGTATAACGTCCTGTCCAATTGCCAAATTGGAACTCAAAAGAAATACATAAATCCACTTATTCATTTAACCCACAGTTTAGCGTAGTACCAATTGGCGAACCATCGGGAAGTGGCAATGCTTCATTAGATTCCCACTCATTGGGGTTTTCAAAAAACCTATCCATTGCACTAACCATATAGGTTAAAAATGCTTTTTCATTGATGTTCTTTTCGGTTTTCATAGAATTTTCAAAATCTGAGTAAAGGTTTTTCAGTGTTAAATTCACAATTGCCTTTGTTTGGATATGGGCTGAATTACTAACAGATAATTGCATCATTTCATTTAATACAACATTAGAAACAGCTCTTTGAATTTCGAGTTGTAACCCTTTTAGGCTTGGAGCCCAAACGGAATAATTTATAAGTTGCTCTAATACATAACCCAAGCTAGGCTGCTTTTTATCTCTTGCATTATGTTCAACTAAGCGGTTGGCTCTTGCAGGATTAAGCAACAGGGAAGTAGTCATTTCAGCAGCCGACTCAGCCGCACTTACAGGATCTAACGTTAAGCCCGTTTTGCTCTTTATGTTTTCTCTTGTTCGATAATAGCCTAAAGGGCGAGGGGGTATTTGCAACAATAAATTTTCAGGAATTGTAAGTACTTTAGCATCTAACGTACTTAATAAAGCTTTTAAAGCTTCTTTTTGTTCCGCAGGGTCAACTAGTTGAGTGGGTGTTTGTCCATCGCCTTTAATTGCATACGTATAATGCAAGCCTCCAATTACTTTAGCTGCTGCCTCTGTTTGGTAACGATGAAAATAGAAAATTGGAGCCAAAGCATCTTCAATTTCAGCTAAAGGCACACCGGTTTTAATGGTGTTTTCACCCATATTTTGTAACGCAATTTCTCGTACTGCCAACACATGTTCTAATTGTTTAGCAGCACTATTTCCATTATCCCACAAATGAGCTCTTGGGTTCGCACTGCTTTTAGGCCGTGCATCTTGATCTGATAAAAAAGAGAGCTTTTGGTTTTGATAGGCATCTACTAAAATATTGTTTAATGCCTCTTTCTCATTTGTGCCCTCAGCAAAATCTTGATAACCATAAGCTATAGTTACTTTATCCCAAGCACCTATTTTATCATCATAGGCTCTGGCCAAACTTAGCTTTCCATCAATAATATCCACTTTAGGATGTGGGTAATCCATAACAGAAGATAACCCATCCATACTTGCTGTGTAATTATGCGCAAGTCCAATGGTATGTCCTACTTCGTGTGCTGCCAATTGGCGTAATCTCGCCAAAGCCATTTTTTTCATCTCATCTGATCCTCCATTAACATCATAAGGGCTTAACAGTCCAGTGGCTATTAAAAAATCTTGGCGAACTCGTAAAGAGCCCAAGCTCACATGCCCTTTAATTATTTCTCCTGTACGAGGGTCACTTACACTCCCTCCATACGACCAGCCTCTGGTTGAACGATGCACCCATTGAATAAGATTATAGCGAACATCCATAGGATCTGCACCTTCAGGAAATAGCTCTACTCTAAATGCATTTTTATAACCTGCTGCTTCAAAAGCTTGATTCCACCAACGTGCCCCATCCATTAATGCAGACCGTACAGGTTCCGGAGCTCCTCGATCTAAGTAATAAACAATGGGTTCTATGGGCTCACTTATAGCTGCATTAGGTTTTTTCTTTTGCAACCGATGCCTTGTAATAAATCGTTTTACCAAGGGCTCATCAATTGGAGTTGCATAATCTTGATATGATAATGGGAAATAACCCGCTCTAGGATCAAACACTCTTGGTTGATACTTATCATCGGGCAATTGCACAAAACTGTGGTGCTGCCGAAGGGTAATTGCCGTTGAAGTTGGCGTTACACTTCTAATATCATAATCTTCTGGCTTACCTGTAAAGGTTAACGTAGCTTCAAACTCTGTATTTTTAGGAAATGATTTTATACGTTTTGGATATAAAGCCGATCGGCTTTTATCAATTTTATAGCTTCCTTGCTTATTGCGTTTAAGTGTGCCACTAACATTATGTGCATCACGCATTAAAAAATCAGTTGCATTTACAAGGTACTTTCCCTTTTCACTTTGTAGGATTTTAAATCCCCATAAAACAGATTGGGCAAATGCTTGCTCTACCGATTCTTTTTCATAAGAGTTATCTGAATCTGCACGATAATCTAGGTTAGGTTGTACCAGCAAAAGTTTAGGACCTGCTTTTATAAATTTAACAACACGCTCTCTTCCTAATTGGCCTCTATCAAGCCCAATATCATTAGACCCAATACCTGTAGCTAATGAATTTATGTATAGAAATTCTGTATTTAGCTTATCTACTTCAAGAAATAATTCATCACTTTCATCATCATAATAAAAGGGGAAGAAGCCTTTTTGGGCTTTCATATCTTTTACAAAAGAGGCATACTGAGATGATTTTTGAGCTTGTGAAGAGTAACCTGCTAACAGGGCTGCAATGATTAGAAAATATTTAATTATTGAATATTTCATCCTTAAACTTACAAATAATCAAAGTAAAAAAAATGCCCAAGTAAAAATATTACTTGGGCATTTAAAGGGCTAAACAATTTATTGCCTAATCTTCAATATCTCTTTTATGATTGCTAACTACTTTGTTTGGAAAAACCCATGGCGAAATAATTGCCAACACAAACAAGAATAGAACTAAATACAACATTGCCATAATTATACATTTTTGAATTAAGCTGCTAAGTTGACAATTTCTTGGCAAACCACGAAACAAAAATTAACTAAAGAATTAGCATTATTCAAAACCCTATGCTTGAATCAATTATAAACCTACCTTTGCAGCCCGTTAAAAATAGGCCGCTATATGATTGAATTCTTTAAAAAGAAAACCAAAAATGCTAAAAATGATATCCTTTCGGGTATTACTGTTTCATTAGCTCTTGTTCCAGAAGCTGTTGCTTTTGCCTTTGTTGCAGGCATCGACCCTGTTATTGGTTTGTATGGCGCCTTTATGGTTGGGTTGATTACAGCAGTATTTGGGGGCAGGCCAGGAATGATATCTGGTGCTACAGGCGCACTTGCCGTAGTTATGGTTGCTTTGGTAAAGGAAGGTAACGCCATGATGCCCGAAGTGGGTGATGCAGGTGTTCAATACCTTTTTGCAACATTGGTTTTAATGGGCATTATTCAAATGGCAGCGGGCTTTTTAAAGCTTGGTAAGTTTGTTCGGTTAATACCTCACCCTGTTATGCTCGGTTTTGTAAATGGCTTGGCCATTGTTATTTTTATGTCGCAGCTTGGCATGTTTAAGGTGGAAGGGCATTGGTTAGCTGGCAACGAACTATGGACTATGTTAGGATTGGTTCTATTAACCATGGGCATTATGTATGGCTTGCCTAAGTTAACATCAAAAGTTCCAGCAGGCTTAGTAGCCATCCTTACGGTTACTCTCGTAGTAGTTTTTGCAGGGGTTGATACCCCAACGGTATTATCATTTGTGCAATCAAATGGAGGAGAAGGAATTAAAGGAAGTTTACCAACATTCCTTATTCCGCAAGTGCCTTTTACAATGGAAAACTTCCTTTTTATATTGCCTTATGCAGTAATTCTGGCAGCTATTGGTTTAATAGAATCGTTAATGACACTAACCCTAATTGATGAACTAACTGAAACTAGAGGAAGCGGTAATAGAGAATGTGTGGCTCAAGGTGGAGCAAATATTATCAATGGTTTTTTTGGCGGAATGGGCGGTTGTGCCATGATTGGCCAATCGATGATTAATGTTGAATCTGGTGGTAGAGGAAGACTCTCGGGGGTGGTTGCTGCCTTAATGCTATTATCATTTATCCTATTCTTATCTCCTTTTATTGAACAATTACCCATAGCAGCCTTGGTGGGTGTTATGTTTATGGTGGTAATAGGCACTTTTGCTTGGTCGAGTATTCGGATTATTCCTAAAATTCCTAGAGCAGATGCCTTCGTTATTATTTTGGTATCGGGCATAACTGTATTCTTCGATTTAGCCATTGCGGTTATCAGTGGTGTGATTGTATCTTCTTTGGTATTTGCTTGGCAAAATGCCACAAAAATTAGAGCACGTAAATCCTTTAAGGAAGATGGCACCAAGGTATATGAAATATGGGGGCCATTATTTTTTGGATCTATTCAAGAATTTAGCTCTAAATTTAGCCCAGCTGAAGATCCTATAAACATCGAAATTGACTTTATTGATTCTAGGGTATCAGATCATTCTGGTGTGGAAGCCATAGAGAGCCTCATATCTAAATATAGAAAAGCTGGCAAATGTATTCGCCTTAAGCATTTAAGCCCAGATTGTAAGGCGATACTTATAAAGGCAAACCCTGCTTTTGAAAAATC
>CAZQWZ010000121.1:0-7909 GCA_964596935.1 uncultured Roseivirgaceae bacterium | reverse complement strand
GGAGAAATCTTTGCCACTTATCATGGCTAAGATTCCTACGGAATGACTTGTAGTAGTGATTTTAATGGAATAATAAGTACATTTAGCTGTATTACTTAGAACTTAACCATAGGTAGTAAATGCCATCAGAAAATAAATATCGATTTTTAATTAGAAATTTGGCCAAAGGGATTGCTTGGTTTGGGGTGCTATTACTGCTGTTTATCTATTTTAAAGATAGCATAAGCTTACAAGCTGATAATGGATTGTTGAAATATGGTAATAGCCCTATTATTGTTTTTTTTATTTACTCTATTTCCGAATTAATTATTGGGATGGTGCCACCAGAGTTATTTATGATGTGGTCGCTTGAGTTTGCTGAGTACCGCAATTACATTTTTGATTTAACCTTGCTAGCTGTTATATCTTATGCTGCTGGCACTTTATCCTACTTATTTGGCCGATATTTTAGCAGAACAGTTATTTATAGGTATATACGTAAAAAGTATTTGAGAAAGTACGAAGAGAACTTTAATGAGTATGGTGGATTTTTGCTTTTTGTTGCAGCAGTTACTCCTGTACCATACTCTGCAATTTGTATGTTGCTTGGTTCCGTAAAATATTCACTCAAAAATTTCTTTCTTATCTCTCTTTTTAGAATAGCACGGTTTGCTGTATATGGATTTTTAGTATGGAAAGCTAGTTTGCTTTAGAGATAATCTCTATCGCATAATCTATTTCTGCGATAGTATTCATTTTACTAAATGAAATTCTCAGATTAGTAGAATTATCATCACCTTTATTTATTGCCTCTAAAACATGAGAGCCTTTAGAAGCACCACTAGAACAGGCACTTCCTTCAGATAGCATAACGCCTTCTATATCCAAACTTAATAAAAGCGTTTCATCTTTAATTGCAGGAAATTTTATATTTAAAAGTGTGTATAAGCTACTTTCAAGATTGCCAGAATTGCCATTAAATGAAAGCCTTGAAATGTTGTTTGCCAACCCACTTTTCATTCTTTCTTTTAGCTTAAGAACATGTTGCTTGTCTTTTTCTTGAGCTTTAAGAGCTACATCATACGCCTTGGCCATACCAATGATTCCAATATTATTTTCGGTGCCACCTCTAATGCCTCTTTCTTGAGTGCCTCCGTGCATAAAAGCACTTAGTTTAGCAGTTTTAGAGTTGATGTATAAAAAGCCAACACCTTTAGGGCCATGAATTTTATGAGCGGATGCCGTTACAAAGTCAATGGGTAAACTGTTTAAATCAATAGAGTAATGGCCTAAGGTTTGCACCATATCCGAATGAAATAAGGCATTGTGTTTTCTGCACAAATTCCCAATTAGGTTAATGTCTAGCAAATTCCCAATCTCATTATTGGCATGCATTAACGATACTAATGTTTGTGTATTTTGTTGAAGCAAATTTTCTAATTGCTCAATATCTAAGTTTCCTTTAGAATCAACTTTTAAATAAATAATATCAACACCTGTATTCCTTTTCAACCAAGTAAGTGTATCTAATATTGAGTGATGCTCGATAGGGGAAGAAATAATACGTTTTACTTTATTAGTATGTACAAGTGAAGTTAAAACAGCATTATTGGCTTCGGTACCACCCGAAGTAAAAATAAGTTCTTTCTCTTTGGCTCCAATTAATGCGGCAATCTTTTTTCGAGCTTTTTCAAGCTCAACTCTGGCTTGCCTCCCTTTCGAATGAGTTGATGAAGGATTGCCATAAAAAGCATTCATAAACCCTGTCATTTCTGATATTACCTCAGAATCTAGTGGAGTTGTGGCGGCATTATCCAGGTAAACCTGCATAATTAAGATTTTATTAGCTCGTGAATATCTTGAATAATCTTATTAGCTAAAGTATCTGCTGCTGTTTTAGAGTCCGACTCAGCATATATTCTAATAATAGGCTCTGTATTAGATTTACGCAAATGCACCCACGATTTATCAAATTCAATTTTTACGCCATCAATTGTATTAACTGGTTGCGATTTGTACTTAGCTTCGATTCCTGTTAAAATTTTGTCAACATCTATTGTGGGTTGAAGCTCAATTTTATTTTTAGAGATATGATACGAAGGATAACTAGCTCTTAATTGCGCACAACTTTTTTTAGATAACGCTAGTTGTGATAAAAATAAGGCAATGCCCACAAGAGCATCTCTGCCATAATGAAGCTCAGGGTAAATAACTCCTCCGTTGCCTTCGCCACCAATAATAGCGTTGGTTTCTTTCATTTTTGTAACCACATTTACTTCGCCCACAGCCGAAGCCGTGTAGATGCCTCCATGCTTTTCAGTTACATCTCTTAATGCCCTTGTAGAAGACAAATTAGAAACCGTATTTCCAGGAGTATGGCTTAATACATAATCAGATATAGCAACCAATGTATATTCTTCGCCAAACATAGAGCCATCTTCGCAAACAAAGGCAAGCCTATCAACATCAGGGTCAACTACAATGCCCAAATCACAACGTTTTTGCTCTACTTCGTAGCTTATGGCCGTTAGGTTTTCGGGCAAAGGCTCTGGGTTATGAGGAAAATTGCCATTGGGTTCGCAATACAGCTCAATAATATTTTGTACGCCCAAAGCTTTTAGTAATAAGGGAACTGCTATGCCTCCAGAAGAATTAACTCCATCAACAACCACTTTAAAGTTTTGTTCTTTTATCGCCTTTACATCTACTAAAGGTAGTTTTAGAATTTCTTCAATATGAAAGTCTAAATAGCTATCGTTCATTTCTACTTTTCCTAATTTGTTAACCTTCGCAAAACTCATTGAATCAGATTCTGCTAGTGCTAATATATCTGCACCATCTGTGGCAGATATAAACTCACCTTTAGCATTTAAAAGTTTGAGGGCGTTCCACTCAACAGGGTTATGGCTTGCAGTAATAATAATGCCACCGCAAGCTTTTTCAATAGGCACTGCCATTTCAACTGTGGGTGTTGTAGATAAGCCGAGGTCGATTACATTAAGCCCTAAACCTGTTAAGGTAGAACTTATTAATTGGCTAATCATTGGGCCAGAAGGTCTTGCATCTCGGCCAATAATAACTGTTTTTGATTTACTATGTTGACTTGCCCAAGTGCCAAAAGCAGCAGCAAATTTTACAACATCTATAGGGGTAAGGTTGTCTCCAGTAGAACCACCAATGGTGCCTCTAATACCAGAAATAGATTTGATTAATGTCACGTGTTAGTTGCAATTTTTTACAAAGATAATGATATAAAATCACCATCGTTGAAATTTAAGAAAAGAGAATATGTATATCTATCGAAATGAAGAAACTACATTATGAACAATGTTGTCTTCCTTGGAGCATTCACTACCGCCTTCTTCATCAGATTTTCGGCCACAATATCCACAAGGTTGGCCTGGCTCTTTAACTAAAAATGGGTTTTGCGAAGCACATGTTCCTTTAAACTTGCCATCTTTTTTTAGCAACACTCTTACAGACATTAATGTGAAAAATATGGCAATGAAGCCGATTACAATTAGTGTAGTCATAATTTGAATATCTTTGTGCAAAGATAACACAATTGGATGTTCAAATGTTCAATTTTTTTCCCATAAATATGAGTAAAAATCGAGTTGCTGTTGATGCAAAAAGACAAAAGAAGTTGGCTTCTTTTGATAGGTTACTTACCATAATGGATGAGCTTAGGGCATTATGCCCTTGGGATAAAAAGCAATCGATGGAATCGTTGAGGTATCTTACGCTTGAAGAAGTGTATGAGCTCTCAGAGGCAATCCTAGAAAAGGATACGGAGGAGATTAAAAAAGAGTTAGGAGATATTTTTCTACACATCGTATTTTACTCAAAAATTGCCTCTGAGAGGGGTGATTTTGATGTGGCAGATGTGCTAGATTCTATCTCTGAAAAATTAATTTATCGCCATCCACATATATATTCTGATGTAAAGGTGAAAGATGCACATGAGGTAAGCGAAAACTGGGAAAAGCTAAAATTAAAAGAAAAAGGGAATAGGTCTGTTTTAGGAGGAGTGCCTACTTCTTTGCCAGCTATGGTTAAAGCCATGCGAATTCAAGAAAAAGCAAAAGGTGTTGGATTTGATTGGGAAGAGAAGGAACAGGTTTGGGAAAAGGTTGAGGAAGAAATTAAGGAGTTTAAGGAGGAGTTTAATATTGAAACCAATAAACCTTTACATATTGAAAATGCTGAAAGTGAGTTTGGCGATATGATTTTTTCATTGATTAACTATGCTCGTTTTGTAGGGATAAATCCTGAGGATGCACTTGAAAAAACCAATAAAAAATTTATAAAACGGTTTACGTATTTAGAGGTTGAATCTAAAAAGGATGGCCTTTCTTTAGCAGATATGAGCTTAGCAGAAATGGATGCCTATTGGGAGAAAGCAAAAGGAAAGAAATAATGCCATATTAATGTTAATATGGCATTATAAGCTATAAAAGAAGATGCAATTAAGAGAAGAAGAGCACAAATTTTTTATCTTTATATACATTATCGAATAATGTTGATATGAAAAATATTTCATTTTTTGCCTTTGTTTCAATATTTGTTTCAAATGCTTTAATAGCCCAAACTTACCAAGGAATTATTTTTATAGAAAATAAAGGGCAATGGGCAGATAAAGTTAGATTTGCTGCCGACATTCCTGGAGGCAAACTTTTTATAGAAGAAGCTACTTTAACCTATAGTTTTGTAAACCCTAACCATTCGGTTAAAAATTTATTTCATTCTCATTTATTAGCGAGCTCAACATCTATTACAGCACAAGAAAGGCATGTTATGAAAGTTGAGTTTCTTAATGCAGAAAACCAAATGCACGCAAAGGGCGTAAACCCATTAATTACAACCTATAATTATTTTTTAGGCAGCGATACAACCCAATGGGCTAGTGGTGCTCAAGGGTATAAAAAAGTTGTGATTGATAATCTTTACGAAGGCATAAATCTTGAAATCTCATCTGATGCGGATAGGCTCAAATACGATTTTAAATTAGCTTCTGGAGCTAATCCAAACTGCATTCAAATGCAATATAAAGGTACACTTGCGATGGAATTAAATGAAGAAACATTACATATAACAACTCCATACCATACATTAACTGAAGTAATTCCTGCAAGCTTTGCAAGTTGTGGTAATTTTACACGAAATATTGAAAGCCGATATAGGCTAGAGGGGAGAACTGTTTCTTTTGAAGTTAATAATATTGAACCCGAAGAATCTTTAGTGATAGATCCTCTCCTTATATTTTCTACTTACTCAGGATCGGTGGCAGATAACTGGGGTAATACAGCCACCTACGATGATGCCGGAAATGCTTACGCTGCAGGAATGGCCAACTCTTCACGAGGAGGTAATTATTTAGGAGAGTTTCCTGCAACTAGCGGAGCGTTTCAAGAAGAATCTGGTGGGGGATGGGATGTTGCCATTCTTAAATTTGACTCTGCGGGGCAAAATTTACTTTATGCTACATATTTAGGAGGTGTAGGCACAGAAGTGCCTCAGAGTTTATTGGTAAACCAGCAAGGGGAGTTATTAATATTAGGAATAACAGGGTCTTCTAATTTTCCTGTTACTAGTAATGCTTATGATCCTTCCTATAATGGAGGCACCAATCATCAATTAATGGGAGGAGTTGATTTTGAAAATGGGGCTGACTTATTTATAGCAAAAATTAGTGCCGATGGCAGTAAACTCTTGGCATCGACTTTTGTGGGAGGGAGTTTAGATGATGGTCAGCTAGATGGAAAAAATGCCCTAGCTAGAAATTATGGAGATGAATCAAGAGGAGACATTAATTTTGACTCTAAAGGTAATGTGATTATTTCTTCTAGAACAAGCTCTACTGATTTTCCAGTAGTAAATGGGTTTGATAATACATATAATGGTGGGGCAACTGATGCCGTTATTTTTAAGCTTTCGCCTGAATTGGATCAAATGGTGTGGAGCACTTATTTAGGGGGCAGCAAAACAGATGTAGCCCTCTCTGTAAAAGTAGATTTCGAGGACAATATTTTTGTAGCAGGAGGCACCAATAGCGAAGATTTTCCTACAACCGATAATGTTATTAACTCCACTTATTTAGGAGGTGCAGATGGTTGGATAGCGCATATTTTTACAGATGGAGACAGCTTAATATCTAGCAGTTTTGTAGGTACTCCTAGTTACGACCAAGTGTTTTTTTTAGATATTGATGCTAATAACCAAGTGTACTTGGCAGGGCAAACACAAGGAAATTATCCTATTTCTAACGGTATTTTTACACAAGGAAGTACAGGCCAATTCATTCATAAAGTAACAGCAAATTTAGAAACCTCGTTGTTTTCTACGGTTATTAATGCAAGTAATAGAACGGTTCCTTCCATATCATTAACAGCCTTTTTAGTAAATGATTGTAATAATATATACTTGGCAGGATGGGGAAGTCCAGCAGAAAATTTTTCCGATCCTACAAATAATAATTTTCAATTAAACACATTTGGATTACCCGTATCGCAAGATGCCTTTCAGTCAAGTACAGATGGCTCTTCATTTTATTTGATGGTACTTTCTGGAGATGCTACGGAGTTGTTATATGCAACCCATCTAGGAGATCAAAACTCACTGGTTCATGTAGATGGTGGCACGAGCCGTTTCGATAAACATGGTATTGTGTATCATTCGGTTTGTGCAAGCTGTTCTGGCGATTCATCCTTTCCAACTACCGAAGGGGCTTGGTCGCAGAAAAACGGCAGTATTGGTTGCAATAATGCCCTTTTTAAATTTGATTTGGCTTCGCTTCGGGCACGTATTCAAACAAATAATTTGGCGTTAGATAACCCTGGTTTAGCAGGGGGATGTTTACCTCTTGATGTGGTTTTTGAAAATTTTAGCATAGGAGGCGAAATTTATGAGTGGGATTTTGGAGATGGAGGAAATAGAGTAACCACTACGTTAGATACTATTGTTTATACGTATAAAGCAGCAGGTATTTATAGGGTAATACTTAGGGCAGTAGATCCTAATACTTGTATTTCTGAAGATTATGCTTATACAACAATAACGGTTTCAGATCCCAACTTTACGATTTCAAACAATGTAGCCATTTGTGCTGGCAGCTCCATTCAACTTAATGCAACAGGTGGGGGTAGTTATAGTTGGTTTCCTCTTATTGGATTAAGCAATGCAGCAGTTGCTAACCCAATGGCTAGCCCCGTTGATACTACTACTTATTTTGTGGAAATTAGTAATGCCAATGGATGTGA
This sequence comes from uncultured Roseivirgaceae bacterium, assembly GCA_964596935.1. Classification (GTDB taxonomy): domain Bacteria; phylum Bacteroidota; class Bacteroidia; order Cytophagales; family Cyclobacteriaceae; genus JAKISE01. The sequence continues at coordinate 671 of CAZQWZ010000121.1, read as the reverse complement.
ATATTTTGATTCTTTAACAGTAAATGTGGTTCCAGAAATTGAAATTGATATTAAGCTAGAGCAAACAAACTTATGTGAAGGATCAAAAAAAATAACACTTTTTAATAACTCTAAAAACGTTACTGAAGTTAGCTGGAATTTAGGAGATGGAACGCAACAAGATGATTGGCAACCATCTCATGAATATCTTCAAAATGGAGAGTATGTAATATCTGCTAACTTTATCAATCAAAGATGCGAGGAGCAGCTGAACTTGCCTTTGAATCTTAAGGAATTGTTTATCCCTAATGTGTTAACTAGAAATAACGATGGATATAATGAGACTTTAAAAATAACTTCGGCACACCCTGTTAATTTAAAAATTTTTACACGTTGGGGCACACTGGTGTACCAAGAGGATAATTATACAAATAATTGGAAAGGAGAAAATTTAACGAATGGGGTTTACTATTACGAAACTATATTAGAAAATGGGGAGAGTTGCCGTGGTTGGGTACATCTACTGGATGGGTATTAACCCGTATTATTTATGACTATTTACACCAGTAAACTCCGTTTTTTAGACCACACAAGCCTTGATAGCCAACTTTCTGAATCAGACATCGACTTTATGTACAGGCACTAATTACTCGAAGTTAAAAATACCTCCGTTTTAGCACTTGTTTTCTAAA
>CAZQWZ010000120.1:0-7934 GCA_964596935.1 uncultured Roseivirgaceae bacterium | reverse complement strand
CTATCTCCTGCATTTCTTTTCTTCGAAAGTTTCAAATCTTGAAGTAGTGATGATTTTGCCTTGATTGTAAAGTTGTACGATTGGAATCTTCCGAAAGGAACCCAACTTAAAGTCATATCCCAGCAATGTAAATCTCGAATAACATTAAATCGAGCTTCGGTCCATTTTTTGCGTGTAATATCATAACCCGATTGGTAGGTAAGTTTCCATTGGTCGGTTATGCTTATATCCCCATTAAACCGAAGTACTTGTGTAACATCTCCTTGGTTAAACCCTAATCTTTTATAATTTACATTATACGTTAATCGTACACTCCAAGGGATATTAAAATCTACATAAAGGTCTGGATTTGCTAAAAACTCACTTAATTCTGCTTCTTCTTTACCTGAATGGGTGTTTACATTATCAGCTCCTCTATTCATGCTTCTTCCACCACTACTGCTTTTAGCATCTCCCTTTTTATTTCCTTGAAACCCAGTATTTATTGCAATTGTAAACTGCGAAAACTGTCCAAGACTTTGCCCGTTATTCCAAGCAAATTGATCAAGCTTAACTTGATGAACCTTTTCGGTTTCTTCACCAAAATTATCAATACTATCTAATTGATAAACATAAGGATCGATACTACCATTAAAGTTTATGCTTAAGCCTGTAGTTTTAACTGTTTCGCTAATTTGCTTATTCTTTAATAAGTCTGTGGTTGCCCTAATACTAATATTGGATAATTTAAATTGTTCGGCTGCTAAATTATAACTTGTGCTCACGCCAAAATTTCGAAGTAATGCAATTTTTTCAGATGTATTGGTGGTGTCATTTTTGTTTCTATATTTCATTTCAAGTGTATTGGTAATACTTAATGAAATGCTCGAACTCTCTCCGTTACCTGGCCCTGCACCATATACAAATCCTCGGTATCGGGATAATGTCTTCGTATTACCTAAGCTATCACTTTGAACGGTTTGGTAATAATCATATTTCTCAGTTCCAAAATCTGGGCGGTACGAATAAGAAAGAGAAGGTGTCATCATATGCCTAATGGCCTGTACACCATATTCTTTGTCAAAAATTACTGTGCCATAAACCCTAGAGTTAACGGCTACACTAGTACTATAAGATCTAATCGCATTAAATCCTCTAATTGTATCCGTTTCAATGGTTTTCAATTTTTCATTATAGGAGTAATCAAGCTTTTTAAAATACCAAAGCTCGTTATACGAAGCCGAGGGGCTAATGGTAAAATGTTTTAACAGCTTAAAAGATGCCGAAAGCGGAATGGCATGCTTTATACCATTAGAGCCTTGATCTAATAAAAAGGGGATGGTTTCTGAGTTAATGTCGTAAACAGAATCAACAACCGTTGTTTCTGCTTTTTTAATTAGGTTGCCTTCATCATCATAAATATCCTCGGTAGTTACCGTTGTTGCAAGCCGGTTGGTTGCTTTATTTGTTGCAGCCATAGAATACCTAAAGTTTATTTTTTCATACCATTTATTACCACCCCCACTTTTTTTCTTAAAAGGGTAAATGTTTTGCATATTAAAAGTTAGGTCTGGCAATAATAAATCGGCCTGTTTGGTATTTAGGTTTTGGTTAAACCTGCCACTAATGCCCATACTAAAAGGAGTACCTGCAAATGTTTTTGAGTAGGTTACAGCTGAACTTAGCGTAGCCCTTATCTGATCGTTTTGATTAGCAAACTGGTTATTTTTGTTATATGAATTGGTCGCATAATTTACATTAGCACTAAACCTGCCAGTTCCCTTTGTTTCGGGCGAATGTGACCAAACTAGTCTAAAATCATTCGAAATGTCATCTTCGTAAGTAGTTGCGTTTTCTTGCTTAAATTTAGAAAAGGTAGCCCCAAAGTTTCCTCTAAATTTATATTTTACAAAATAGTTGGATTTAGCTCTTATGGCCCAGCCTCCTTTTGTATAAAGATCACCCGTAAGGTCCAAATTAATATAATCGTTAAAAGCAAAATAGTAGCCGGCATTTTTAAGGTAAAAACCTCTTAATGTTTCTTCCCCAAAATCAGGAAAAATAATTCCTGACGTTCTACTTTGTTGATCGGGAAACATGCCGAAAGGGAAGGCAATTGGAGTAGGCACATCGCTAATAATCATTTGAAAAGGCCCTGCAATCATTTCTTTATTAGGTATTACTTTAACCTTGGTTGCTTTAATACTGTAATGGGGATGCGCTAAATTACATGTAGTATATAGTGTGGTTTGATTAAACAACTCCCCTTTTTCATTTTTAAACACCTTATCTGCATGGATAAAAGCATCACCTTGTGTTGTTACTAACCCGGTAATCGATGCTTTCTCTGTTTTGAAATTGAACTTAATCTCATCGGTTTCATACACCTCTGTTCCGTTTTTAAAAATAGGTTTACCATGTACTTTTCCAGTAGAGTCGGCAACCCCATTGGCTTGCATATAGTTTTCTTCCCAATTAATGGTTATTTCTTGAGCATCAAGTGCTATGGGGTTATAATCTATTATGCCACTCCCATAGATTTTTACGTTTTTAGTAAACATGTTTATTGAGATAGAATCTTTTGCAGTGTACTTAACGGTAGTTTTAATATCTCCGGGAGGCAATTTTTTTAATGAATCAACAGTTTTCAATAATGTGGAATCATTATTTATGAGAGGTATTGAATCTAAACCTGCTAAAATATTTGATTGCTTTGCAGCAATTGAAGCTGAATCAATGGCTGTTATAGCTAAAGAGTCTATTTTTGTAGGTATATTTATTCGAGCACTATCAGATAGTACTTGCGAGTTGGCTTGAATATTGAGTATGATGAGTAGGAAAGCCGAAAAAAAGATTGGGCGAAATGATGCGAAATGATTCAATTTGTTGTGCGTATCTTTCTGATTCTCGGTTTTTTTTAGAAATTTGTGTAAAGTTATTTCATTCACGTTGAACATTCGTAGTATGTATAAAAAAATTAGCATCATAGCCCTCTCGGCAATAACCGTGCTAAGCTCTTTTAGTACTTTAAATAAAAGCTATAACAAAGTTGATATAGTTGTTATTGATGCTGGGCATGGTGGCAAAGATCCTGGAACTCACGGACATCTATCAAACGAAAAAGATGTGGCATTACAAATAGCTTTGAAATTAGGGGGCTTTATTGAGCAACACTTGCCCGAAGTTAAAGTTATTTATACCAGAGATGACGATAACTTTGTAGAGTTGGAAGGGCGAGCATATATTGCTAATAAAAATGGAGCAGATTTATTTATATCTATTCATTGTAACGCAATATCTAATTCATCGGTTTACGGAACCGAAACCTATGTTATGGGGTTAGATTACGTTAAAGGAAATATGAGAGTGGCAAAAAGAGAAAATTCAGTGATTTTATTAGAAGATAATTACGAGGATAAATATGAAGGGTTTGACCCTAGCTCTCCTGAATCTATGATTTTATTAGGGATGAGCCAATTTGCGTATCGAGAAAATAGCATTAAGCTAGCATCAAATATTGAAAGGCAGTTTAAGGAAAGAGTAGGAAGAAAAAGCAGAGGAGTAAAAGAAGGTCCATTTTGGGTTTTATGGCGTACTTCCATGCCAAGTGTATTGGTAGAAACAGGTTTTTTAACAAACGCAAAAGAAGAAATTGATTTAAATGACCCTCTAAAACAAGATTATATTGCTTCGGGCATATTTAGAGCATTTAGAGATTATAAAGAAGCGATTGACTCAACCAATTAAATATTAATGGCATTATCAAAAGAAGTAAGAGTTGGCGTTTTTGCAATATTGGCAATAACGGTTTTATACCTTGGATTTAATTATTTAAAGGGGATTGATTTTTTATCAAAAACTCAAAAGTATTATGTGGTTTACGCAGATGTAGCTGGTTTAACCCGGTCAAACCCTGTAAAAATAAGTGGGTATAATGTGGGGCGAGTTTCTAATATTAAACTACTTCAAAATCAACAAAATATGGTTTTAGTAGAGTTAGATATCGATACAGGCATAATATTAGGCGATACCGCTATGGCTAAACTAAATTCTGATTTATTGGGTAGTGTTTCTATTATCTTGTTTCCTGGCAATTTGGATAATCCATTACAGCCTGGCGATACCCTAAAATCTCGCATTGATCCTGATTTAGCAGAGCTTTTTAAAGAAAGTGCCCAGCCAATATCTGATAACTTGCAGGTTACCATGCGTAAGCTTAATATTTTGTTAGATGATTTATCGGGCAGCGGAGCGGAGCTAAAAAAATCTTTGGCAAGCTTTACAAAAATTGCGGATAACCTAAATGCGCGGATATATGAAAATAGGAACACGCTAAAAAATACACTTTCCGAATTTGAGCAACTTTCAAAAGGCCTTAATAAAACCCTAGCCAACCTCAAGCCTACACTAGATAACTTTAAAGTGTTATCAGATTCGCTAAGCCATCTTGAACTTAACGGCACATTAAAAAGGGTTGATGCTTTATTAGAAGAACTTACTTTGGCTGCACAATTAATTCAAAATGATAGCAGCTCGTTTGGCAAACTAATGAACGATGATGAGTTATATGAATCGATGAATAGAACTATTGCAAATTTAGACACATTGTTGGTTCATATTAATGAAAACCCAAAACACTTTTTTGCCCCACTTGGTAAAAGCAAAAAACAAATCGAAAAGGAAGCTAATAAAAAATAAATCCAATGTATGAGTTTAGAATTTAATAAGAACGAAGACGAAAATAAGTTATTAGTTTCTGAGCTAAGAACCCGATTGGTTAAAGTAAAAAAAGGAGGAGGCGACAAGCGAATAGAGAAGCAACATAAGAAAGGGAAATTAACTGCTAGAGAAAGAATTGAATACCTCGTTGATCCAAAGTCTAATTTCTTAGAATTAGCTGCTTTTGCTGGCGATGGCATGTACCTAGATGTAGGAGGTTGCCCTTCAGGTGGAGTTGTAACAGGTATAGGCTATGTAAGTGGTAAGCAATGTGTAATTGTAGCCAATGATGCAACTGTTAAAGCAGGTGCTTGGTTTCCTATTACGGCAAAAAAAAATCTTAGGGCCCAAGAAATTTCTATCGAAAACAAACTGCCCATCATTTATTTGGTAGATTCTGCTGGTGTGTTTTTGCCTATGCAAGATGAGATTTTTCCTGATAAAGAACATTTTGGGAGGCAGTTCAGAAATAATGCAATAATGTCTTCGATGGGAATTGTGCAAGTGGCAGCAATCATGGGCAGTTGTGTTGCAGGCGGAGCCTATCTTCCTATTATGTCGGATGAAGCTTTAATTGTAGATAAAACAGGTTCTATCTTTTTAGCTGGTTCGTATTTAGTTAAATCAGCCATTGGCGAAGTAATTGATAACGAAACATTAGGAGGGGCCGAAACTCAATGTGAAATATCGGGTGTTACTGATAATAAGTTTCCTAATGATAAAGCTGCATTAGATTATATAAAGGATGTTTTCTCTAAAATTGGAGATTCCAATAAGGCAGGGTTTAATAGAGAAAAACCCCAAGCTCCCAAATTAGATGCGAATGAGATTTATGGTTTGTTCCCATCCGATAGAACTAAGCCTTATGAAATGAAGGAAATCATTAATCGCTTAATTGATGATTCTAAATTTTCTGAATATAAATCTGATTATGGGCAAACGTTAATTTGCGGTACAGCCCGAATAGATGGTTGGGCAGTCGGCATTATTGCCAATCAACGCAAAGTGGTTAAATCCAAGAAAGGCGAAATGCAAATGGGCGGGGTAATTTACTCTGATTCGGCAGATAAAGCAGCTCGCTTTATTATGAATTGTAATCAGCGCAAAATTCCTTTGGTGTTCTTACAAGATGTTAGTGGGTTTATGGTGGGTAGCAAGGCAGAACATGGAGGCATTATAAAGGATGGAGCCAAAATGGTAAATGCAATGGCAAACTCAGTAGTGCCTAAGTTTACTATAATATTGGGCAATTCGTATGGAGCTGGCAATTATGCTATGTGCGGTAAGGCATACGACCCTCGTTTAATATATTCTTGGACTTCGGCACAAATGGCTGTTATGAGTGGTGCAGCTGCGGCTAATACATTATTGCAGATCAAAATTTTTTCATCAAAATCCAAAGGCACAGAATTAACCGATAATGAAAAGAAAGCCCAGCTAGAAAAAATTACGAATCGTTATAACGAGCAGCTAAGTCCTTACTATGCAGCGGCAAGGCTATGGGTAGATGGTGTTATTGATCCTTTGGAAACCAGAAAAGTTATTTCAATGGGCATTGAAGCTGCCAATAATGCCCCCATTGAAAAGCCATTTAATGTAGGAGTTATTCAAACATAAGAATGGATCCTAAAGAACTAAAAGCACTTGTATCGTTATTAGAGGATGATGAACTTCGCCCTCAAATAGAGCAGAAAATATTTTCGATGGGCAATGCCATCATTCCTTATCTAGAAGAGGAGTGGAGTGCTAGTTTTGATGCTTCGGTACAAGAACGTATTGAGGAAATTGTTCATACATTACAATTCGATCTACTTAAAGAACGGCTTATTGATTGGAGAACGAATGAGTCAGACGACTTGTTAAAAGGCATGTGGCTAATTGCCACTTATCAATATCCTGATTTGAGTTTGGAAAAACTAAGACAAGACTTTGAACAATTGTATTACGATGTTTGGCCAAGCTTTGATCCTGAGGCTCATCCTTATGATCAAGTAAAAGTTGTAAGTGGTATATTATTTAGTAAAATGCGATTTAAAGCAAACACAACTAATTTTCATTCTCCTGCCAATTCAATGATAAACTCGGTACTTGAATCTAAGCGAGGGAATCCAATTGCTTTAGGTGTGTTATATCTGTTAATAACCCAAAAACTAGATATGCCTGTGTATGGAGTTAATTTGCCAAACTTCTTTATACTAACTTACTCAGACCCTAAAAAGAATGTTCAATTTTATGTAAATGCTTTTAATAGAGGCCTTATTTTTACTAAACAAGATATCGATCATTATTTAGGGCAGGTAAATATTAACCCACACCCTAAATATTATAAAGCGTGTAATCACATCGATATTATCACCAGAGTTTTAAGAAACTTAATAGTGAGTTTCGAAAAACTAGATGAACACAGCAAGGCAGATGAAGTAAAACAGTTACTAGGTTTGTTTGATATTTAAGGGATTTTAATCTAAAGGCTTCAAATCAATTTCATAGGTTAGTTCAGCTGCTTTTGAAAGCATAAGACTAACACCACAATACCTCTCTTGCGAATAATTAACAGCCTTTTCTACTTTTGCTCTATCAGCTTCGTTGGCTTTAATTACGTAGGTTAAATGAATCTTATTATAATATTTAGGATGCTCTTCGGTCATTTCTGCATCAATATTAATTTCTAAGCCCTTAAACTCAACTCTCATTTTTTTTAAGAGAGATACCACATCCATTCCGGTACATCCTGTAAGAGCGTTTAAAACCAAGGGTTTAGGCTTCGGCCCCTTTTCTTCTCCTCCAAAGCTGGGGTCGGCATCTACAACTATCTTGTGGTTGCCAATTTGAGTTTCGAAGGCCATGCCTCCAATATATTTAGTTAAGTACGATTCTTTCGACATGTTGAATATTGTTAATTATTTCGCTAAATTATATTTTGTTAATTCACTAGAATGTGATTAAAGATACAAAACATAAATACATCTCATAAACTATATCCAAAGCTTTTAGACTCTACCATATTTAATAAGAATTTAATTTATTGATAAGAGGTTGAGGAGTAGGGGTATAGTTTGTGAGATACAAATAAATTGCATTTCATTTGCAGATAGGGTTGTAAAGATGAATAGATGTTTTATCTTTGCAGTCCCTTAGAAAGTGGGGTGATTGATAGAGGGGATAGGAGTTGAAATGTTGAGAAAATAAATTAAAATTAAATTAATTTTTTTCTTGTCTTTTAAAAATAACATTCT
>CAZQWZ010000119.1:0-8092 GCA_964596935.1 uncultured Roseivirgaceae bacterium | reverse complement strand
TTTCGTAGTGCAACGGAGAAATCTTTGCCACTTATAGTAACTGGCTACATGGCTAAGATTCCTGCGGAATGACTTGTAGTAGTGGTTCTAATGGAATAATAAGTACTTTTAGCTGTATTACTTAGAACTTAACCGTTTACAAGATGCCTATCCACTAACCGACAAACTCATAAAAAAGGCTCTTTATTTTTATAAAAAAAATAAAGAGCAAAAAAGGAATGTAAATTGAAACTAGAAGTTAATATTAGATAGTTTCATCTTATAAATTTCTAGTATATTTATTGGCTCAACCCTTAACTTATGATAAAATTTAGATTTATTCAGTTTGTTTTAATTTTAGTATTGGCTAGTAGTTTTAGTTGCACAAATGAAGTGGCTAAAGGCACTTTAATTAAAGGAGCTACGCTCATAAATCCTGATGTTGAAACAGAAATTATCAAGTCATCTTATTTGTATTTTGTGGAGAACAAAATCATTTCGTACGGAAGTATGTTAGATGTGGAAAACCTACCTAATGCTGCAACTATAATTGATGCGACAGGAAAATATATTATGCCTGGGCTTATCGATGGCTTTGCCACCTTAAATAACCAAGCCTACGCCAATGCCTATTTGTATAAAGGAATTACTACAATTTTAGAAGTGGATGGGTTTCGAAGAGGACCTTTTTATGCTACGGCAAATCCATCTCCCGATATGTATCGGCTTGATGGAATTGCGGATGAGCCAATGGCTACCGAAGATTTAATTCCCAAAATTGATAGTTTGCATAAGGCTAATATAAAGGTGTTATTAATGATGTATGCACTTACGCCCGAACAAACCCAAATAGTGTATGAACATGCGCATTCATTAGGAATGGCAACTATTGGCGAAATGGCCACCACTACCTATAAGGAGGCCATGCAAATTGGCATTGATGCTTTTGTGCATACCACCCGCTATTCGTTAGATGTGGCACCAAAAGCAATGGCAGATGCTGTGGCTTTGGAACCCTTCTCAAATGATTTAAACAGCTCTAAATGGACCTATTATAAATACCTTACTAAGTTGCAAAAAGGCGACTCCATGCTGCTTGAACATGCCAAAATATTGGCAGCTTCTAATTCATACATAATGCCAACACTTAGTTTGTCGTACTTGGATTTACCTGATTCTAAAAACCCTTGGCTAGACCCTGTAGCTGCAATTTTAAATGCTGACGATATCAATAGGCCAGCTGATAAAGTTACTGGTAAACATAGCATTGATTCGGTTGAACAAGCTGCTTATTCAAACTTAATAGCTAACGAAACCGAAGTAATTGAGCCCGCTTATTACAAAGCAGGAGCAAAGTATCTTTCAGGCAGTGCAACCGATGTTTGGGGAACCATGCCCGGTATCTCTTTACATACCGAGCTTATGTTATTAAACACGAAAGCAGGGTTATCTATCGAAGAGGTATTGGCAGCAACCACGGTTAACTTTAATAAAGCATTTGGTTGGAATGTAGGCCAGCTTAAACCAGGTTTTGAAGCTGATATTCTTATACTTGATAAAAACCCCTTAGAAGATTTAGAAAACCTTACAGCCATTCACAGAATGTTTAATAATGGCGTAGAAATAGATTATAATAACTTGTTAGTAAACTATGCCAATAATGAAGAATAAGATTCAATTACTTACGCTGATGCTTTTTGCATCATTTTTTGTTCAAGCTCAAAATGGCAAAATTATTAGTCGAAAACCTTTTGAAATTACAAGCTATAATACTTTAATGGGTAGAATTGCTACCAAAGAACAAGGTGCTTGGGTTTTAAAAAAGAAGTATGAATACCTAAATACGGTAACCTTAGAAGAAATTTTTTATGAAAGTGATGGACTAAAAGTAAAGGCATATTTAGCTACTCCAAAAAAAATAATTAAAGGAGGTAAGCCATCCATTATTTATAACCGTGGAGGCAATCGCGAATTTGGCTCATTAAATGAGTATAAAATGGTGTTTATAATTGCCCGAGTTGCAAGTTGGGGCTATAATGTGGTGGCAAGCCAATATCGTGGCAACGATGGGGGTGAAGGGGTGGAAGAATTTGGAGGTAAAGATGTAAATGATGTGATCAATTTAATTCCACTTATTGAATCCTTGCCGAACACTAATGCTGATAAAATAGGTATGTACGGCTGGAGCCGAGGAGGCATGATGACCTATTTATCCCTTATGAAAACGGATAAAATAAAGGCTGCTGTAGTGGGTGGTGCTTTATCAGATTTAAAAATGATGGATGAATCGAGAGATGGAGAAATGGGTGAATATGTATTTAGTGAGCTAATGCCCAATTATGCAACAGATAAAGAAGCTTTGCTTCGAGAACGTTCAGCTGTGTTTAATGCTGATAAACTGTGTAAAACCACTCCAATTTTACTTTTACACGGTACAGCCGATTGGCGTGTGCTGCCCGAAGAATCTCTTAATATGGCATTGGCTATGCAAAAAGCCAAAGTGCCTTATAGCTTAATAATGTTTGAAGGGGGCGACCACGGCCTTAACGAGTTTGATGCTGAGGTAGATGAAGTGACGAAAGCATGGTTTGATAAATACTTGAAGAACAATAACCCATTACCCAATCTTGAACCTCATGGAAGATAATCAAAGACGAAATTTTATAAAGCAGACAGGTTTACTGGGAGCGGCTTCACTTATGGGTTTGCCCTCTTTTGCAAGTGCAAAAAATGATACCTCAAAAAAACTCCCCTATGTAAACTTTACCCGAGATGGACTTGATTTTTCTCCAAACGATTACGCAGGTAAATTGGTTGAGATTGCAGAAAGTAAAGGAGTTGAGGCTGATTCATACTCTAATAATGGAGTTGTAAAAGAGTTAGAAGAAAAAATGGCTTCTGCTTTAGGTAAAGAAGCCGCTGTTTATATGCCAACCGGCACATTAGCTAATCACATTGCCGTACGTAAGTTAAGCGGAAATAAAACGAGAGTATTGGTGCAAGCCGAAAGTCATTTGTATAATGATTCGGGAGATATGGCTCAGGTATTATCTAACCTTAACTTAGTTCCGCTTAATAGTGGACAAACAAATTTTGCACTCGAAGATGTAAAAAAGCAAATTGAAAAAGCTAATGCAGGTAGAGTTAACACAGGAATTGGTGTCATTTCTATAGAATCACCTGTACGTAGAACCAATAATGAGGTGTTTGATTTCGATGAAATGAAAAAGATCTCAGAATATGCAAGGGCTAATGGTATTGCCATGCATTTAGATGGAGCTCGTTTATTTAATATGCCTGCGCATACAGGCAAAACGGTAAAGCAGTATGCTGCCCTGTTCGATACAGTGTATATTTCTTTATATAAAGATTTTAATGCAGCATCAGGTGCTATTTTAGTTGGAAGCAAGGCCTTTTGCAAAGACCTATACCACACCAGGCGTATGTTTGGCGGAAGCCAGCCAAATGCTTGGCCTTTTGCTGCGGTAGCATTGGAGTACTTAGATTCATTTGCGGATGATTACCAGAAGTCACTTGACATGGCAAAAGAGCTATTTGTTGGTTTGGGTAATAAGTATAAATTGGAAGCAATAGCTAATGGTACCAATGTAATGAAATTACATATTTTGGATGGTAACCCAGGTTTGATTCAGAAACGATTATTAGAAAATAACATTAAGATTAATAAGCCAACTAATGATTTTAAGGGATTTTATGTTAAAATTAATCCTTCAATTCTTAGGGTTGATTTAAAGAATATAACTAAATATTTTAACCAAGCAGCTAGCTAATTTAGAGTGCTAAAATTAGCTTATAAAGAATTGACTACATAATTAACCACTTTCTTTTTGCCTTTAACGCTTAATTTTTGATAGGTGTTTCGTAAATGAAACTTTACCGTATTAATTGGCTCAGAAAGTTTTTCGGCTATCTCACTAGTAGGCAAACCCTCTAAACTTAATTGCAAGGCTTCAATTTCACGTTCGGCAAGAGGTGAGCTTAAATTTTGATTTATTTGTGTGATATCAATGGTTTTTTCTGTGCCTTCATGTTTTAACTGCAATTCAAATAAATATTTTTCAATTGCTTCTACTTGTAATTCTTGGGCAAGCCTTTCTGCTATAACTTTTTTTGCTTTTAAAAAGTAGAATGTGATAACAAAGGCCACAGTAATAAAGCTAATTATTAATATGGCGATGAGTTGAAAGTTTGCTTCTGCCAGTTGCTGTTCTATTAGTTCGTTTTCTAAGGCCGCTTGTTCAAGTTTAGCTTCTTTTTGTGCGGTTTCATAACGGACTTCCATTATAGCAATTTCCTTGTTTTTATATTCCTCTAAAGTATCAATTTTAGAAGATTGAGAAAAAATTGATGTAACTGATAGGAGTAGGCAAAGGGTTGAAAGAATAGTAGCTCTAAAAGGTTTTATCATAATATCTAAAATACTATTTACTGAGCATAAATAACCAATAAGCTAGAAATTATAAATCCTCAAATTCAGCAATGGATTTTCTAATTGCAGCAGGAATAGGAGTGGAGGAGTTATCTTTTTTTAAGATGCAAACTTGCGTGGTTTCTGCTTTAGCGTAAATATATTTTTCATCTTCAGAAGCTAAGATGTATTCCATTTTAAAACTTTTGTTTCCTAGTTGGGCAACTTTAATCCAAACTACAACCTTATCGGTAGGTATAATTTGGTTCATAAAATTGATTGTAAAAGAGGCAACAACATTACTTACATCATTTAGATTCCATTCTAACTGTTTAAAATATTCCAATCGCCCTAATTCTAAAAAAGTAGAATACTGGGCACTGTTTAGGTGTCTTAACATATCAAAATCGGAATATCGAAGTTGAATTGGTAGTTTTATTTGAAAGCCTTCCATAGTATGTTGTAAAGTTGTTTTATTCGCAGGGCGAAAGCCCCCTTTGGTTTAATACTCCAGTCCTTGGGTCGGAAATAATTTCAACTTAATACCCCGATGGCTCTGCCTCGGGGTAATTTATTGTTTAGTTAAAGCTGAGTTTTACTTTATCAAACGATAAAATAAAGTCTTTTCCAAAGGCTGTAACAGGAGTTTGATAGCCAGGTTTTGCCTTGCCTTTAAGCACTCTTATGGTAGATTCTATAGCTGTTAATGCTGTTAAATGATAAGATTCCGGAGTGGTTAATTCGGCTGTAACCGATTGATTGGTTGTGCTATCTGTAACTTTTCCCCATAAATGAGTTACGCAAGTGGCTCGTTTGATAGCTGAAGGCCCATCAATTTTTTTCTTAATTATTTTCTCGAAACTCCACTGCGCTAATTTGGTTTTAGCCAACACTTTAAATTTTCGGTACGTACGTAATGATTTGAGTGTTTTTTCTGAAACCCCTGTGTAAACTTTAATGTTTTCAATTTTGGTTGAGTGGTATGCTGTAAATACATCTCCCCAGGGTATGGTAACACATAACCGTTCCTTTTTGCCAAAGGAAATTATTTTATCTTCATATGCCAAAGGCACAGTTTTCATTACCCCATTTTCACGTATCGTTCCTCCTGTATGATACCTTCGAGCCATCGATAAAGCAGTTCCTCTAGATACCCCAGAGGTTCCTTGAAAAGCGAGTTCTAGATGTGTGGCAGTGGGTAATTTCGCATGCAACTGCGATGATAAGCAATCTGTTGGTACAACATCAAATCCAACCCCAGGCATTAAAACTGTGTTCTTGTCCTGCGCTTGTTGGCTTAAGCTTTCGATGTATTCAAATACTTCAATTTCGCCCGTAATATCTAGGTAATGAACGCCATGCTCAATACATTTTGGCACTATGTCTTTAACCGTTAAAGCAAATGGTCCAGCACAGTTTAGTACCAAAGAAACATTGGCTAAAGCACTATCCCATTTTTGAGAATCTTGCGCATTTAATACAACAAAATCTAGCTCATATACTTTTGCAAGCGCTTCAATTTTTTCAGCATCTCTACCACCAATTAATGGTTTAAGACCTTGTTTTATAGCATACTCGGTAATTAAACGACCAGTATAGCCGTAGGCTCCGTAAATAAAAAAGTTGTTCAAATGAGTTATTCTATAATGATAGTAAGCTTGTTCATCTTACCTTTTTGTAATACACCAGCAACCACTCCTGCGCCCACGTTTGTTTTATTGCCTTTTTCAGCATGTATATAATACTCAATAGCTTCTAAGTCGGTAAATGTGGTTCTACCCTTTTTATCAGTGTATTGTGTAGGAACTACAGAGTTTATCTCTTCTCTATAGTCATTTTTGTGTCTGTAAATAGTTATAGCTACACTATCTTCTACATTTCCCAATTCATTAAGAATAGTAATCCTTAAGTTAGTTTTTAAAACAGGTACTGATGTAAATGAAAATAAAATAACTAAAACCAAAGATGCGATTAGGGACTTCATATATTGTAAATATTTATGCAAACTTAAACCCTTCTGCATAAAATACAATATTTATAAAGGTTCAAACAATTCTATTTTCAATCAATCTCAATTCCTGATAAGTATTTAATTTAGTGGTTCTATGATGAGGCAATTCTATAGTTATGTATTTAAGTCTTTTGGATGGAGCTTTCAAGGCTCGTTTGAGCCTATGCCTCCTAAGTTTATCATTATAGTAGCACCACATACTAGTAATTGGGATTTCCCATTAGGTATTATGGTTCGCAGCATTGCTAAAATGGGTAACACTAAGTTTCTAGGGAAAAGCCAACTTTTTAAATTTCCGTATGGCTTTATATTTAGAGCACTTGGAGGCTACCCTGTGGAAAGAACAAAAGGTAATAATTTGGTAGATGCGGTAGTGGATATCTTTAATTCTAAGGATGAGTTTTCTATTTCACTGGCTCCTGAAGGTACAAGATCTAAAGTTAAAAGAATTAAAACGGGGTTTTATTACATTGCTAAGAAAGCAAAGGTTCCTATTTACTTGGTTGGGTTCAATTTCTCCTCGAAAACAATTGTTATTGAAAATCCCTTTTATCCTACGGATAATTTAGTAAGCGATTTTGAATATATTATTCGATTTTTTTCATCAATAAAAGGTAAGCACGTTGAGCTTGGGGTTGATATGAGCTTGTTTGATTCTTTTAAACAAGATATAGAAAGTACTAAATAGTGAGGTTTAATGAGATTTATTGCCTTAATTTGAAATAGATAAAAACAAATTAGAAAAAAATTATGAAAAAATTATACACATTATTAGCTGCTTTGATGTTAGTTGGCACTATATCTTCACAAGCCCAATTTAAATTTGGCATAAAAGGAGGGGCAAACTTTTCTAAATTAACTTCTACTGACCCTGCTGCTCAAATTGATAACTTAACTGCTTGGCACGGTGGACTTATGGCAGAAATAGGATTGCCAATATTTGCTATACAGGTAGATGCTCTTTACACACAAAATGGAGCTAAATTTAATACGGGTACTGCGATAGAAGAATTAAAGAATACCTATATAGCGATACCTGTTGTAGTAAAGGTGTCTTTTTTAAAAGTACTCAATATTCATGTAGGCCCTCAGTTTTCATTTCTAACAAGTTCTAGTCTAGGAGACTTGGATTATAAAGACCAATTGGAAAGCTCAGATTTACACATTGTGTTTGGTGCAGGTGTTGATTTAGGAATGTTGCATGGTTCTTTGAGGTATAACCTAGGTGTTAAAGATGTTAATGCGAGTACTGTTTCAAACTTTGAGCTGAAGAATAATACAGTAATGCTATCAGTTGGTCTCTGGTTAAAGAAATAAATAAACCATCTAATACAAAAAAACCGCCCGCTAGCTAGCGGGCGGTTTTTTTTGTATTAAAACTAAACTAACGTTACTCAACAGTAACTAGATAATAGTTTTTCTTTCCTTTTTGTATTAGAATATATTTTTCTTGAAGCAGTTCAACTTCTAAAGAGCTATCTGCATCTTGCACAACCTTTTGCTTATTAATACTTACACCACCTCCCTTTAGCATTCTTCGAGCTTCTCCTTTTGATGTAAAAACCATTTGGCTTGTAACTTCTGAAAGAAAATCTACTATTGAGCAGTTGAGAGAGGATTTTAATATGGTAGTTTGTGGTACACCTTCAAATACGGCTAGCAAAGTATCTTCA
>CAZQWZ010000118.1:6345-8164 GCA_964596935.1 uncultured Roseivirgaceae bacterium | reverse complement strand
AAAATTTTAATCGGACAACAGTATATTCTATTATTTTATTTTAGCAAAAAATAACGTTAACCGTTCTTCAATGCTAATTATTGAGTGTTTTATCGTCTCTTTTTTAAAAGAGAATTTTGTGATTGTATTTAATTAAGTTTTACATATTTGTATTATATAAAATTGCGCTCGATTTACCTATGGAAATAAGATTTGATGAGGAAGGATTGAATATGGCCGAACAAATAGCCCAGATAGGCTATTTTGAAATGGATATAAAATCGGAGCAAATCTTTAGTTCGAAAGGTGCTGAGAAGATTCTCGGCATTAAATTATCTGCTAATTTTTATTTTAACGATTTAGTTAATCTTATTCACCCCAATGATATTGGTAGAGTGCATAGGGCTTCGATACAAGCTATAAGTAATAATTCTGTTTTTAGGTTAGAGTTTAGGATTGGTCATTCGCTTGAATCTGTTGTGCATGTGTTGGCCAATGGCAGAGTTAAACTTGATGCAAGCGGTAAGGCAAGTACGGTACTTTGGAGCATACAAGATATTACCAAACAAAAGGCGTACGAAGAGGCGATAGAATTAAGTGAGGCAAGGTTAAAATATGCTGAACGTATTGCCAATGTGGGTAATTTTGAGTGGCATTTAAAATCAAATAAATTTATAATTTCCGATGAAATTTATAGAATACTAGATTTAGACCCTATCAATTTTGATGGCACAATGATAGACTTTCTGAAGTTTGTTCATCCAAGTGATTTGGCAAAAGTTGAAAGAGAAAATAGTAGTAGAATAAAATCAATATCAACCCATACCAACCCAATAACATTTAGAATTAAAACATCGGCCACTGGCGAAGTAAAGCACCTGTATTCTAAGGGCGAAACAGTAATAGGGCCTGATGGCAAGGCACTTAAGCGCATTGGAATATTGATGGATATTACCAAGCAGGTTAAACTTGAAAAAAAGCTTAAAGCAACTGATAAAAGAAGGCGAGAGCTTGTTTCTCAAAGAGAAAGAATAGGAGCAGAGGCAATTATTTTTGGTCAGGAAGATGAACGGCAGCGTATGTCAATGGAGCTTCATGATGGGCTTGGGCAAATTCTTACCGCAGTTTACTTTAACCTCAATCATTTAGAATCGTTAACCGAACCTTTTGAGAATAATGAGATTGATAAAAGTTTAAGTGAGGTGTTTGATTTATTGCAAAAATCGAGAACCTCTATTAGAGCAATTGCAAATAATTTAATGCCTTCTGTTTTGGTAAAATTTGGTTTGTTTGGAGCCATTCAGGCATTGGTTGATGAGCTATTTAAAAAGACGCCCATTAAAATTTACCTAAATACTCCTGAAAGTAATATGAGGTATGAGCAAAGCCAGGAAATTAGTATTTACCGCATTATTCAGGAATTATTAAATAATACGGTAAAGCATTCTAAATCTTCAGAAGTAAACCTAAGAATGTCGTTACATAATAATTACCTCAATATTTATTTATCAGATGATGGAATTGGCTACGATTTACAAAATTCAGATACATCGCATCTTAAAAGCAAGGGTGTATCTAATATCAGGCAAAGAATCAAGTTTCTGTCGGGCCAATTGCACTCTAAAATTAGCAACGGATCTAAAGTGTTTATCCAAATCCCCTTAATTTATAAGTAGGAGAATGTTTTAAATATGTCGTTAGGTTTTTATTTTTGAGAAAGAAATAGTACTTTTTAATATCGTTTAGGTTCAACAGATAAATTAACTAAATCAATACTAGTTATGAGTGCAAAAATTCGTTTATTAATGGTTGAAGATCATCAAATTGTGAGTGATGGACT
>CAZQWZ010000118.1:0-6245 GCA_964596935.1 uncultured Roseivirgaceae bacterium | reverse complement strand
GATAATGGAGCAATGGGGTATTTAACTAAAGATGTTAAACGTTCTGAATTATTAAAAGCAATTAGGAGAATAGCCAGTGGTGAAAAATATTTTAGCCCTAAAGTAACCGAAATAATGATTACGGGCTATGCAAACAGAGCCTCTAGGGTAAGGGCTGATAAAGATAAACCTGTTTCTAAGTTAACCGAACGTGAACTGGAAATTCTTGGCTATATTGTAAAAGGTTTTAGCAATAAACAAATAGGGTATGAGCTTGATATTAGTAAACGAACGGTAGATACACACCGTACTAATATTATGAAAAAACTCGATGCTAAAAACACAGCCATGATTGTAAAAGAAGCGATGGATAGAGGCCTTGTTTCTGACGATTAACGAGTCTTTTTTTGTTTTAGAACAATCGATATTAACAACTATTGGTAGCTCTAAATGTGTTAATTTAGCATGAGTAAAAAACCAAGTTTTGTTAGTTATGATTGAAGCAAAAAAAGCAAAATCAACAATAGATATTTCTTTATTAAAAGAGGCTTATAAGCTTATGAGTACAGCCAAACGAATGGCTGAAAAATACGATGAAGAAAAGGAGTTTTGTAGCACCTATGTACACAGTACAAGCCGTGGGCACGAAGCCATTCAATTGGCGGCTGGTATGCAGCTTCGCTCAACGGATTATGCGGCTCTTTATTATCGTGATGAATCGATATTGCTTGGTTTAGGCATGCAGCCACATGAGCTAATGATGCAAATGATGGCTAAAAAAAATGATCCTTTTACTGGTGGTCGTTCTTATTATGGGCATCCTGCCTTAAAGCGTGAAGGCTTTCCTATAATCCCTCACCAAAGCTCAGCTACAGGTATGCAGGCTATTCCTGCAACGGGTATGGCACATGCACTTAGTTATTTGGAGTCGCAAAATATGCCTAAAGAAGGCGAGCCTATTGTGCTTTGCTCTTTGGGCGATGGTTGTGTTACCGAAGGTGAAGTAGCAGAGGCATTTCAAATGGCTGCATTGCATCAGCTTCCTATAATTTATTTAGTGCAAGATAATGATTGGGGTATTTCAGCCACTGGTGCAGAAATGCGTAGCATGGATGCTTACGAGTACGCAGCTGGCTTTAAAGGTCTTAAACGAATGCGAGTAAATGGTGCAAATTTTGTTGATTCTTATAAAGGGTTAGAAAAGGCTTTTGCTTTTGTTCGTAAGGAGCGTAAACCAATATTGGTGCATGCTAATTGTGCGCTATTGGGTCATCATACTTCGGGTGTGCGTAAGGAGTGGTACCGAAGCGAAGAGGATTTGGCCAAACATCAATTACTTGACCCTGTACCTATCTTAGAACAATCATTGCTAGATGCAGGTGCTACTAATAAAGACTTAAAAGCCATCCAAGAGGAAGTATTTGATTTTGTAGAATTAGAATACAAAACATCTAAAGACTCGGACGATCCAGATATTACCGATTTTGATTCACACGAATTTGCTCCAACACCAATAACCGAGGAAAAGGGAAACCGTACTCCGCAGAGTGGAGATAAAGAAGTAATGGTTGATGCTGCATTACATGCCATTGATGATATTTTACGAAAACACCCAGAAGCCTTGCTTTATGGGCAAGATGTTGGTGGAGCTTTAGGTGGAGTTTTTAGAGAAGCAGCAACGTTAACGCAAAAGTATGGGCACGAAAGAGTTTTTAATACACCTATTCAAGAAGCCTATATTGTAGGTTCAACCGCTGGTATGGCTGCGGTGGGAGTTAAGCCTATTGTAGAAATTCAGTTTGCAGATTATATGTGGGCAGGAATAAACCAATTGGTCGAAGAGCTTTCAAAGAGTTGTTACCTATCCAAAGGTAAATTCCCTATTCAATCATTAATTCGAATTCCTATTGGTGCTTATGGTGGAGGTGGCCCTTACCATAGTGGAAGTGTAGAATCTACCTTGCTTAACATCAGAGGGATAAAAGTGATTTATCCCTCTAATGCAGCAGATATGAAAGGCTTAATAAAAGCAGCTTTTTACGATCCTAATCCTGTAATTAGTTTAGAACACAAAGGACTTTATTGGAGTAAAGTGCCAGGAACGGATGCTGCAAAAAGGGTTGATCCTGATGAAAATTATATAATTCCTTTAGGCAAAGCTGATATTACCTTAGCAGCAGATGCTGCCATGGTTGAAAATGGAGAAACCATGGGTGTTGTAACGTATGGTATGGGAGTTCATTGGGCTTTAAATGCTAAAAAACAGCACAAAGGGCAAATTGAAATTCTTGATTTAAGAACCCTTAATCCAATAGATTGGGAAGCTATTGTATTGTTAACTAAAAAGCATAATAAAGTAATGGTTTTAACGGAAGAGCCTGTTCTTAATTCTTTTGCAGAATCATTGGCTGGCAGAATTAGCCAAGAGTGCTTTACGTATTTAGATGCTCCCGTAAAAGTGCTTGGTTCTGCAAACTTGCCTGCTATACCACTAAATAAAGCATTAGAGTTTCAGATGCTGCCCAATGCCGATAAAGTAGCCGTTGCTATGGCAGAGCTTTTAAACTATTAATTGATTAGAAAGGATAGCCAATGGCAAAATGATAAACCACAGGTTCTGTTCGTTGGCGGTTATCAAATGGGGCATCGTAAAACCCTGATTCTAGGATAAACCTACTGCCAAGTGGTCTTGCGGGGTCAATAATTTTAATAGCAGCATCGAGCCTTATTAGTAGGAAAGAGAAATCGAAGCGTAGACCAATTCCACCTCCCAAGGCAATTTGCCTTAAAAAGGTATCGAATTTAAATTGCGACCCAGGTCGAGTTGGTTCGTCTTCAATAGTCCAGATATTTCCAGCATCAAGAAAAGCAGCTCCTTGTAAAATGCCTAATATGTTTTGCCTATACTCTAAACTTGTTTCAATTAGTATTTCTCCTTGCTGCTCAAATTGATAGCTTACTTGGCCATCTTCATCAATATGATTATAAGCTCCCGGCCCTAAACGCCTAGGTTTCCAAGCTCTAAGGCTAGTGCTTCCACCACCAAAAAAGTACTTTTCATAGGGCAAAACATCATTGTCTCCATAAGGAATAGCTGCGCCCACTTTTATTTTATAGGCTAATTTTCCCTTGCGTCCTTTGGGTGTAATCTGTCGGTAATCAAAATGAGTACGAACGTAGGAATATAGCTGCAGGGTATCTTCATTAACAATGTTGGAGGATGTCCAAATACTATTAAAAGTGCCACCAGGTTCAATGGTAGCTCCAAAGTATTTGCCTGTGCCATCTTGTCCATAATAATTATTTACGGCTGTATAGGTAAGGCTAAAACTTGTTACCAAAGCATCTTCAAATGAATTTATCAAGTTATTTCCTAAACTATCAAGCTCAGTTAATCTATCTAAGTAATCTTTAGAAATAAAGGGTGTTCGAACTAAGTTGATATCTATTAACTTGAAGGTGAATTGTTTATTTCTATTAATATTCCAGGCATAGGAATTGGTTGCATTTAAAATAGCTCGTTCAAACTCGGGCCGACTGTTATAGGTAACTCCAAATTTAATTTGTGTTTTAGGATTAAATAATTTTAACCTTAGCTTGGTTTCTTCACTAAAAGGGAGAAAGAATTGCGGAAAAGTAAGTCTGATATTTGCACCAGATTCAATATTAGAATATATATTATCTTGATCAGATGCTGCTGCCACACCTTCGATTCCAACACGGCCATCAATCTCTAAAATACCCAATTTTTTAAATATATTTCTCTTTTTAATAGATGCACTTATAAAGGGGCCAGGTAGGCCGTAATTTGTAATGCTCAGCCCTGTTTCAGATGAAAATTGGTACTTTGATAACGGACTCGTAAATACGTTAGCAATGAATTTGCCACCTGCAGTATCATAGGCAATATTTACAAATTTGAATATATCCATATTGGCTAATTCACTTTGTGTTGCTAGTGTATTTTCTTTACTATACAATAAGCCCGGCTTAATAAACATTTTTCGGTTAAGCACTTTTTTTGAGTATTCCGACTCGAAATAACGGTAAGTAACTCCTTTGTAAGAATCACTTATTCTATTATTACTATTTATATTTTGTGCGGATGCATCTGTGGTAAAAATCACCGAATCTATTTTATAAAAGGGGTGATTTACTTCCTCTGTTGGTAGCAATATAGATAAATTAATAGCAAGTTTATGCTCCCCAAGTGTTGTATCAATTTGGTAGTTGATATACTGTTTAGCAAAATTGAAATAGCCATTATTTTTAAGATAAGTCTCAATATTGTCTCTTTCCTTAATCAAGTTTGCTTGATCGTATTGCTGCCCTTTATTAAGATGTTTTGTTGCCCTGGTTGTAACTAAAGAATCAACTCTTGGGTCTTTAATATTAATATAAACAGAATCAATTGTATATGGAGTGGCGGGCTTAATTAGGTAAGAAATGTAGGCTCGGCTTCTAAAATACTTAACGGAGTAACTACTGCTGCCATTAAACCAACCTTTTGAAATAATGTAATTATCAATGTTATCAACCGATTTTGCTGTTGCAATGCTATCAAAATAAATAAGAGGTTCGCCCCAACGCATATAAATATTGCCTTCGTCTAAGGCCTTATCTTGTTTGGCTAGTTTTACATTTCGTTTTGATTTTAGGCTATTTGTTTTAAAAGTTTTGCCTTTATGTATTTCAATTTTAGCATCAAACTTGGCAATAATTTTTACTTTTTTTAGTTCGTATTTTGATGAATCAAATCGTTTAGCTCCATAATTATAGATAGCCGCATAATAGAAAATAGGCAGCCCTAACAATCTCCTATTTTTACTTTGCGTTAATTGTTTGTTTAATTCTTCTTTATTAATGGCTTTTGGTGCAACAGTTTTTTGTTTATAAAGAACATATTTGCCTTCTTTGAATTGATTTGTGCCAACACATCCCGATAAGGTGATGGAGAGGGCGATCAAAATTGAAAATTTAGTAGAATTCAAAGCTTGTTTATACAGGTATTTAATATGTTATCAAAAATAAAAATCAAATATATAAAGTCGCTTCAATTAAAGAAAAACAGACTTCAAGAGAAGTTGTTTATAGTAGAAGGGACAAAATCAATACTTGAATTTGTAAACAGCAAATTTACAACAGCTATTGTTTATGGAACAAAAACTTTTGAACAACAAAATATAAATATTCTTAGGCAACATAATGTGGCTTTTGAGTTAGCCGAAGAAAATGAACTTAAACAAGCAGGATTTTTGAGTTCTAATAACTCTGCCATTGCTTTGGTTGAAATTCCAGAGCAAGTATTAACCATTAATGAGAATGATTGGGTTATTGCATTAGATACCATTAACGACCCAGGTAATTTGGGCACTATTATTCGAATTGCAGATTGGTATGGAGTAAATCAAATTATTGTTACGGAAAATTCTGTAGATGTGTTTAATCCCAAAGTGGTAAACGCAAGCAAAGGGTCGTTGGCAAGAGTGAATGTTGAATACGCAGATTTAGCAAAACTATTTAACACTTATAAAGGTCAAATTATAGGAGCAGATATGGAAGGCGCAGATATACATTCGTTTGCTGCTCCTAAATCTGGCATATTAGTTATGGGAAGTGAATCGCATGGAATATCAGAGGAACTTCAAAAATTGCTTACCGACAAAATTACCATTCCAAGAATCGGTAATGCAGAATCTTTAAATGTGGGTGTGGCCACAGCTATTATTTGTGATAATTTGATTGGGCGAGTTACAGCCTAATTTCCACCAAATGGAGTGCCAAATATGCCAACGGCAAGCTCTGCCCAAATAAGCAGAAAGCTTACTAAAAGTACTATGCCAATCACAATTCTGTAGCTTTTGCTTTTAACTTTTGTTATAGCAAGTTTGGTGTAATGGACAAAAGGTAGGCTGTTTTTTTCTTTATATATTGCTATTTTGGACTTTGTAAAAAACTTAGTAGAATCAAGCCAAACGGAAGCAAGCTCTGCTGGGGAGCAACTTGTGAGGGATAGCTTGATTACCGACAAAAAAGTCAAGATAAAAGGAGCTAATAGTGAGCTCTTTTTATCTTTTTAGAGGTATTTATGCCTTCAAAAACCTATAAATTTCATCTTTCTTTTTAAAGATAAGCCATTATGATTTCGGAGCTTATTCTTCAAATCAGCAAAGTGGCCATCAATAGCGTTGGTTGTATTGGGTATGTTTAATGTGCACACGCTCAGGCATTCGTTTGCAACACATCTATTAGAGCAAGGGGTTGAT
>CAZQWZ010000117.1:0-8286 GCA_964596935.1 uncultured Roseivirgaceae bacterium | reverse complement strand
ATTTTTTAACAGACTTGCAAAAGGAAACCACATCTTCTGGTAATTCTTTAGTTTACGAATTGCATAGTAAAATTCATGATAGTAAACTTTTTTATGGACAGGATAATCTAAAAAAATTACACCTATCCTTTGCAAAATTAAGTTCGAAATCATCAAAATATAAGCAAGAATTTATAGAAGGGTTTGTTCAAAATCCTTCTAAATATACGGTTACTTTTGATTATCAATCCGTATGGAAAAACTTATTTGATCAACAATCTCAATATCCTATTCTTCATGTTTCCTCAAATTTTAACTTGAAAACAGATGGGGAAATTGAAGTAGAAATGACGTTAGATAGAGGGTTTGTGCCTATTTTAACACTCTCAAATGAGACCTACAACCCTTTTGCTCCTGTTTTATTTATTAATAAATCAGACTTGGCATTACTTGCCGATATGGGTCAAGGATGGGGTGAGCTTGTTCCTGCCATTACATTGGCATATGCTGATCAAAAATCCTTTAACGAAACTGCGGGTTCATTATCCGAAGCTACTATTGATGTGGCAAGCTTTGCAATAGGAGTGGGTGAGTTGAAACTAGCTGTTTCAGGTATTCGAAAAGCTCTTGTGATAGCAGACATGATAGGGTCAGGAGTTAGTCTTACGCTCAATGTAACTGATGCTACTCGAAACTTATCTCCTTCTTCTAAGGCTGTTCTAGAATCGTTTAACATTCTAACTGTGGTACTTGGTGTTACAAGCCCAGTAGTTGCCGCACAATTAGCAAGCGCTGGTACTGATGTAAATAAAGTGTATAAAATTTCGAAAAGCCTAAGTGACAAACTACCAAGCACTAACCAGTACAAAACATTAATTGCTAATGTAAAAAATGCGGGCGATAACCTTAAACAGTTAACGCCAAAGGAGCTTAGTAGTATTGAATGGATGCTAAAAAGGATTAAGGTAGATGCTAAAATTAAAAATGTTGATAATTTCGATGATGGTGTTGATGAAGCTTTAGACCTTTTAAGGTTGGCTAATGGGGGGAGTAGATTTATCGCTAAGTCGGGAACTGAATTAAAAACGTTCTTAGGTAATGTAACAGATTTGCCTGTTGGTGTTCCTTATAGCGGGAAAATGTATAGATACATACCCTCACAATATACAGATGCAAAATTGATTGTTAAAACAGTAACTTCAGATATTGATAACAGATTTAGAACAGGGCTTTATTTAAGCAAAAAGAAATCAGGTAACATTATTGAAGTAAACTCTTATGGAGGCACAGCAAATAAAACACTTTATGAATTTACTGATGTTCAAGTAACTAATCTTTTAGATTTGACAGACCCTTTAATAATTGAAAAATTGGGGACAACAATTGAAGATATGAAACTTATCAATGGTTCTAATCCCTATGAATTCACACAGGAAATTGCTATTTGGGCTAAAAGTAATGGGTATTCAGGTGTTAAGTTTTCAGGGACGCAAGGAGGCTCTACGAATTATACAAACTTTGTAATATTTGAACAATCTGTTATGAACTCTGCAATAAATGGAAGTATTAATTCTATTCCTTGGTAAAATGATTAAACTATTCGTTAATACAGGAGGAGGAACAGGTCACTATATATCTTTACAAGACCATTTAAACGAACATCATAATGAGGTGCATCCAGCTTGGAATGAATATATGGACTGGGTGAATGATGGTATGAATATTAATAATGAAAAAGAATACCAGACATACATTAAGAAATTAAATTTGAAGTGGTGGGATACGGAAATGGTTCGTAAACAATATGAAGATTTGAAAAGTTCTGAATTTTCTCAATTATTTGATGATGATATTTTGAAGTTTATAGCTCATTTGTATGGTATTGGATACTTTAACCGAATTGGAATTCCTGATTTGAGTCTTAATGATTGGATAAATATGAAAGGTGCTTTCAAACAGAATAGACAAAGAATACCAAGCAATGAAAAATATTCATTAATGGATTTAATCCCTCTTAGAAATGGATTAAATGCTATTAAACGTGAATTACTACTTGCCTTAAAATGGTAATTACATTGTGCCATTTAAGGCGTTAGAAAGCACATCTTCTAAACGTTTTTTAGTAATCGCCATATCAATAATATTAAATATAGAAGCCTTTTCAGTTTCTTCTAATTGGTCTAAAAGGCGTAATCGTTCTACTATACTTTTATCATAACTGTTAACGTCAATAGGTTCATTTTCGTCAAACAGTTCTGCAATTTTAATATCCAAAGCTTCTGCAATTTTTTCTAAAGAAGATAAGGTAGGCTCTACTTTACCGTTTTCCATTCTACTGTATTGCCCTTGGTCTATCCCAATAGAAAGAGCCAATTCTTTTTGAGATAGTTTTTTTGATGTTCTTATTTGCTTTATTCTGTTTCCTATGTTCATTTTATTGTTTTCTAATACAACAAAGGTAGTTAAATATGAATATTTAATCAATATTAAAAATAAACACTAAAATAAGATATGATTTAAAAACATATTTAATACATTTGCAATATGTATCATAGGTCAAATAATAAATTATGGAGATAGCAGAGATTAAAAAACAATTGCAAATAACAACAGTACTAAATCAGTACAACATCACTCTAAATAATAACAACCACGCAAAATGCCCATTCCATAAAGACAACAAGCCCAGTTTAAGAATTTACCCCAAAACAAATACCTACACTTGTTTTGGTTGTGATAAAACAGGCGATACCATACAATTTATACAAGACTTTGAGAAAATAAGCAAACACCAAGCGATAGAAAAGGCTAAAAGCCTTTTGTTAATTGATAATGGAGAGTTGAAAATTGATAATTCCAAAACTATGATAATAGAGAAAGTAAATTTTGAAGAACTATTTCCAAAATTCAAACAAAGCCTACACAGAAGCAAAAAAGCAATAGCCTATTTAAAAGAAAGAGGAATTTATGATGTAAAATTAGAACAAGGCTATAACAACGGCACAGCATTTAAACAACTCAAAAACTGCATCATTTACCCTTTAAGAAACGAGCAAAACGAAATAGTATCTTTCTATGGCAGGAATATAGGCAAGACTGGAACACATTATTATACAGCAAATAGAAAAGGACTTTATCCCAAATATCCCCACCTGCGTTCCACTACGGACGGGCAGGCAAACAAAGAAACGCAAGTCATAATCCTTACAGAAAGTATAATTGATAGTGCCACACTTCAGAAATACACCAACTTTGAAACACTTGCACTTTACGGAACAAACGGCTTTACTTCAGAACACAAGCAAGCATTACAGCAAATAGAAAACCTACAAGAAGTAATTTTGTTTTTTGATGGAGATGAAGCAGGTGAAAAAGCAATACAAGAACACAGTAAAACACTAAACGAGTTATTCAACAACTTGACAATTAGTAAAATTAATTGTCCGCAAGGAGAAGATGTAAATAGTTTAGTAATTAGTCATAGCCCTGAAATTTTAGAGCATTTAATAAGTGAAAGAGAAAATTTGTACGGTTGTGAAACAGAATTTATAACCGAGCAAAAAGAACCAATAAGCAAGGAACTAAATACAGAAAATCAAGATTACATAACTTATCAAAACAACAATATTTTAGTAGCCGTTTTAGGCGGAATAAACCTGTTTAGTTTAGATAAGCTAAAGGTAACACTACGCATCACAAGAACAGATAACCCAAGTCCGATATATAACATCAGACAAAGTAATTTAGATTTATACAATGATGATGCAACAGAGAAGTTTATAAGAAAAGTAGCCGAAAGGTTAGAATTAGGAACAAGAGAAATACAATACGCAATAGCAGAACTAATAAACGGTTTAGAAGATTACAGATTAAGACAAGTAGATGCACAAAAGCCACAAAAAAAGAAATTAAGAGAACTCACAGAACTAAGAAAACAAAAGGCAATTGAGTTTTTGAAAGGAGAAAAATTACTACAAAACACAAACGACTTGATAGGTAAAACCGGAATGGTTGGAGAGGTTGATAATCGTTTGTTAATGTATTTGGTTTTTACAAGTAGATTAAGAGAGCAACCGCTACACATCATAAGCCTTGGAGCAAGTGGAACAGGAAAAACCTACCTACAAGAAAAAATAGCAGACCTAATCCCTGAAGAACATAAATTGGAAATTACAGCACTATCAGAAAACGCTTTATATTATTTTGATAGAACAGAACTCAAAAACAAATTGATATTAATAGAAGATTTAGACGGAGCACAAGATGATAAGATTTTGTATGCTATTCGTGAACTAATGAGCAAAAGAAAGATAAGTAAAACCATCCCTATAAAAGACGCAAAAGGCAATTTAAAAACAGTAACACTCACAGTTGAAGGACCAATTTGTTTGGCAGGAACTACCACCAAAGAAAAAATTTATGAAGACAATGCCAACAGAAGTTTGCTCATTTATTTAGACAACAGCAAACAACAAAAAGAGGGAATTATGCAATATCAACAGAACATATCAGCAGGTAAAATCAACAAGAAAGAAGAAAACAACGCCAGGGAATTTTTAAAGGATGTGCAATGGTTATTAGAAAAAGTAAAGGTTGTAAATCCTTATGCTACAATGCTCAATATCCCCGAAACTGTTTTTAAACCATTAAGAACAAATACCCATTATTTAGCATTTATAGAAACAGTAACTTTTTACCACCAATACCAGCGAGAGCGTAAAAAAGACGAACAAGGAAACTACTATATTGAAACCACTTTAGAAGATATAGAACAAGCCAATAAATTACTCAAGACGGTACTACTGGCAAAGAGTGATGAACTGACAAAAGCGTGTAGGGATTTTTTAGAAGTGCTTAAAGCATATTTAAAAAAGGGAAATAGTCAAAGTTTTTATGCCAAAGAATTACGTGCTAAAATGCGAATAAATCCCAAAACATTAAGCAGATATTTATATGATTTACAAAGTTATGGCTACATCAAAATAATAGGCGGAAACAAGTACAGAACAGGATTTGAGTATGAAGTAATCAATCAAGATGAATATCAGAATTTAAAAGACAACATTACAAACGCATTGGATAAAGCACTTGAAGAAATTAAAAGCGAGTACCTCAGTACCTCATTAGTACCTCAGTAGAGTTAGTGGGTAACTAAACTAAAAGACTATCAATGAGTTACAGAGGTATCTCAGTAAAATCCCAAAACGCACAGCACCCCCTAAATTTTAGATATGAATTTAACGGAAGAATTAGAAAATTTTGAAAATTGGTTGATAAGATTAGGCTATGCAGAAAGCACCATTAAAGGATATGTAAGGTTATTGGATAATTTTTTCAAGTATTTAAACCAAAGAAATCCAACACAAAAAGAGATAGAAAACTTTATAAAAGACTTACATCAAACCAAAGCCAGCAGGCAATATATACAAGGACATTTAAACGTAATTAATAGATACAGTGCGTTTTTAGAAAAGACCAAGAAACAAAAACTGGCAGTAAGTAAAATTATAGTTGAAAGAGAAATCAAAACAGAGAAAGTAATTTTTAGTCAAGTAGAAATTACAAGTCTTTTTTCTTCAATTGATGGACACAACCCAAGCGATTTAATGGATAGGGCAATACTAAGTATTTACTACGGTTGTGGATTAAGAAGTAAAGAGGGCATTAATTTAGAACCAAAAGAACTGGATTTTAACAAAGGATTAATCTATGTAAAACCAAGTAAAAACTATCAAAGTAGATATGTTCCAATGAGCAAAAAAGTAATGGCAGATTTAAAAGAATATATTGAATTTGCAAGGGAAATAATCAATACAGAAAGCAAATATTTATTAGTTGGAAAACAAAAACCACACATAACAGGAAGTTATCTAAATGGTAGATTGAAAAAGTTAATGAGCAAAGCAGAAACAACAAAACAAGCGAGCCTTCACAGTTTACGCCATAGCATTGCCACACATCTTTTACAGCAAGGAATGGAACTGGAATATATCGGTAATTTTTTAGGTCATAAAAGGTTAGATAGTACACAGATTTACACTCATATTTTAGAGCAATGGAAGAATACGGAAAATGGCTAACAGATAGATATTACAGTGAAAAATGTATCAAAGATTTTATAATGAGAATAGGACTTTTTGCAACTTGGTTAAAACTCAATAAACTAACTGTAAAAACAATAAAATACAATCAGTTATTAAACTATATCGGTCATTTACAGCAGCAAGAGAAATCAAAAACAAGCATCAATACAACCCTTAGAGCAATAGAACATTATTACCACTTTTTGAAACTACCAAACATTGCTTTAAATGTAAGATTAAGAGGGATATCTCAAGAACAAATACTACTACTAACAGAAGAAGAACTACAAGAAATTTACATCAATTACCAAGACAAAACCAAGCACGGTTATTTTAAATACAGCAATAAACTAATGTTAGGATTAATGATTTTTCAAGCACTGGACAAGCAAGATTTAATGAACTTAGAATTAGAAGATTTAGATCTGAAAAAAGGAATACTAAAAGTACCAGGAGGAGTAAGAAGAAAGAACAGCAGAATAGTAAAATTAGAAGCTAATCAGATAATCCCATTTCACGAATACATTACAAATCATAGAGGAATAGGAAGAAATAACAAAGTAAATACAGAAAAAAGCGATAAATTATTCAGCCCAAACAGCAACAAAGAACAACGATTACACGACCAGTTAAAAACATTAGCCAAAAACATAAAAGAACAAAACTCAACAATTAATATCAAAAGACTAACCCAACTCAAACAATCAAGAATAGGCATTTGGATAGATTTATATGGACTAAGAAAAACCCAATATTTAAGCGGATATAAAAATGTTGGAAATATAGAAAAGTACCGTAATAAAGATATGAAGAATTTAAGTAAACAAATAGAAATGTTTCATCCTTTGAATTAAAAGTGTTTAACCTGTGATGTCCAATTAATATGTAGTAAATTTGTAACCAATAGAATAAAAAATATGAGTAAAGAAGTAATACCACAAGAAGTAATTATTAGTAAAATTATTTTGATTAGAGAGGAAAAAGTAATGTTAGATAGAGATTTAGCAGAACTTTTTGGAGTTGAAACAAGAGTTTTGAAACAATCTGTAAGAAGAAATATAAATCGTTTCCCTGAAGATTTTATGTTTGAAATGAGCAAAGAGGAAATGAATAATTGGAGGTCACAAAATGTGATGTCCAAAGAAGATAAGCAAGGATTAAGATATGCACCTTTTTGTTTTACAGAGCAAGGTGTAGCAATGTTATCTTGTATTTTAAAGAGTGATAGAGCTATTGAAGTAAATATCCAAATAATAAGAACCTTTACAATGCTTAGAAAAATGGCATTAACTCATAAAGATATTTTACTGAAGCTTGAAGAAATGGAAAAGAAAACCATTGGACAAGATGAGAAGATAGAAAGCATTTTCAACTATTTAAAGCAGTTTATAAATCAGAAACAAGAACCAATTAAAAAGATAGGTTTTAAACAATAGTAGTAAAATCCACCACTAAAACCCCCACAAAAGAAAACCCAATTTTTTGCAGAAAAAGCAAAAAGCCTTTGTATTTTCTTTTGTTCCGCTTGCCATCCCTTCTGTGGTTTTTATGTCACACTTTTTGTGCCCTACGCTAAATCAGCACATTCTTTTTTTTCATTTGAAAACAATTGATTTTAAAGGAAAATGAAAAAAAATAAAGAGCTGAGCCATCACTCAAAACAAAAAGATGATGCCATAAAAACCACCCCAAGCTAAGTTACATAATACAAGTTATAAGTTCGCTACGCACATTTTTCGAGTTGATTATTTTCTTTTCAATTGAAAAAAATGTCATTATAACTGGTATTATGCAAAATAGCCACACCCCTACACACTTGCCGACACACTAAAAAATAGGTCTGCTACGCAGGATTTAATAGATGGGGAATCTTCCATTCCCCAAACCCCTTGGATGCTCATTTTTTATAATCATTGCCGACAGACATTAATCGTGAAAATCAAAATTTTGGAACGGCAATAATTACAAAAAATCGAGCGTTAAAACCCACGATTTATTTTTCTTCAATTGAAAAAAAAGATTAACCGTGTTAAATTTTTAACTTTGCAATCAGTGAGCAGATTTTTTAAAATATTCCTTCTAGTTGCATTTAGTGTTTTTGTAAACACCAATTTAAATGCAAACGATACTTTTTTTTCAATTGAAAAACAAAGCAGTAGTGTAAAAGAATTGGCTAATGGGGGGAGTAGATTTATCGCTAAGTCGGGAACTGAATTAAAAACGT
>CAZQWZ010000116.1:0-8289 GCA_964596935.1 uncultured Roseivirgaceae bacterium | reverse complement strand
TAAATAAATTTGGCATTATAACCGAAAAGTACCAAGGAGAAATTAAAGGATTAACTGAACTTATTTAGAGTGGGTTATCCTGTACTTAACAGAATGACTTGGCTTATTTTATCTATATAATATTAACCTCTACCTCTAATCTAATTTTAAATTTCTTAAAAACTGATTCTTGAATATCTTTCGATAAATCTTTAATTTCTTTACCTGTAGCTCCACCAAGATTTAAAAGAATAAGAGATTGAACGGGGCTAACTCCTGCATTTTCAATTGTTTTCCCCTTCCATCCTGTATCTTCAATAAGCCAAGCGGCAGGCACTTTTACTTTATTATTAGCTTGAGGGAAAGCCGGCATGCCATTATTCTTAATTTGCAGTTCTTTATATACAACTTTAGGAATTACAGGGTTTTTAAAGAAACTTCCAGCATTGCCAATTTTAGCTGGGTCTGGCAACTTGCTATTCCTAATTTCAATAACTGTTTTATTTACATCAAACGAATTCGGGTTCTCAATACCTTTTTTTTCTAAGGCAATGCGAATAGGGGCAAAGGATGTATTTATTTTATCGGTATTATGTAGGTCAAGTGTAACTTCGGTAATTATAAATTTTCCCTTTAGTTCTTTTTTAAAAACACTGTTACGATAAGCAAAAGTGCATTGTGCTTTTGTAAACACTTTTATTTTACCAGTTGCAACTTCCACTGCTTTTAGTTGTTCAAAAATTTCTTTTAGCTCAACACCATAAGCGCCAATATTTTGCACTGGTGCAGCTCCAACAGTGCCTGGGATTAGTGCTAAGTTTTCTAAACCATTAGCACCGTTTTCAAGGGATTCAACTACCAAATCATTCCAGTTTACACCGCCACCTGCAATTACTCTAATAAGTTTTCCGCTCTTTTTAAATACAACGCCACCGATGGAATTTTTAATAATTACGCCATCATAGTCTTTTGTGAAAAGTATATTACTGCCACTTCCTATCACGAGATGCTGTTTGCCTTCCAAGAAACCTCCTTGGCAAAGTTCAATTAACTCAGCTTCTGTTTTTACTTCAACAAAATATGTTGCTTTTACATCTATGCCAAAGGTATTATGTGGCTTTAATGAAACCTGTTCTTGAATTTCCACTTATTTTCGATTAATTGTTTTTAATGCTGCTTCAACAATATTTGAGGCACTAAGGCCATATTTTTTCATTAGCTGTTCTGGTGTTCCACTTTCTCCAAACTGATCGTTTACACCAACATACTCTAGTGGGGCGGGTTGGTTTTGAATAAGAATTTGGGCTATGCTATCTCCTAAACCACCATTTATTTGATGCTCTTCTGCGCTAACGGCACAACCCGTTTTTGCCACAGATTTTAGTATTGCTTTTGCATCTAAAGGTTTTATGGTGTGTATGTTAATTACTTCAGCACTAATGCCTTTTTTAGCAAGTATTTCTTCCGCTAAAATGGCTTCCCAAACTAAATGACCTGTAGCAAAAATAGATACATCCGTACCTTCAATTAAATTAATGGCTTCGCCAATTTTAAAAGGTTTATCTTTTGGCATAAATACAGGCACTTTAGGTCGGCCAAATCGTAAATAAACGGGGCCTTCATATTCTGCAATAGCCAAAGTTGCTGCTTTGGTTTGGTTATAATCGCAAGGATTAATAACCGTCATATTAGGAAGCATTTTCATCATCCCAAGATCTTCTAGTACCTGATGAGTTGCTCCATCTTCACCTAAAGTAACTCCAGCATGTGATCCGCAGAGTTTAACATTTTTGTTAGAATAAGCAATGCTTTGTCTTACTTGATCGTAAACTCTTGAGGTAGTAAAATTGGCAAAGGTGCCTGTAAAAGGTATTTTCCCTCCAATGGTCATACCAGCTGCCATGCTTACCATATTGGCCTCGCTAATTCCTGTTTGAAAAAAGCGTTCAGGAAATTCATTTTCAAACGCATTCATTTTTAATGAACCTGTTAAGTCAGCACAAAGAGCCACTACGTTTTTGTTCTTTTTACCAGCTTCTAGCAGTCCATCACCAAAACCTGAGCGGGTATCTTTTTTTTCTGTAAATGTATATTTAGCCATTATTCTAATTTCAAAGTATTAATAGTCACCTAAAGTTTCTGGCAATTGACCAAGAGCATTTGCCAGTTGCTCATCATTAGGAGCAACTCCGTGCCATTTATGTGTACCAACCATAAAATCAACTCCAAAACCCATTTCTGTATGCATAAGGTTTAAGATGGGCTTTCCTTTTCCGGTCATTGTTTTAGCACGTTCTAAACTTTGAACAACAGCGTTCATATCATTACCGTCTGTTTCGATAACTTGCCAGCCAAAGGCTTCCCATTTGGCTTTTAAATCTCCTAATCCCATTACTTTATCGATAGGGCCATCTATTTGTTGGCGGTTGTAATCAACCGTGGCTATAATATTATCAACTTTGTTATGGGCACCATACAAGGCTGCTTCCCAAATTTGACCTTCGTTAAGTTCGCCATCACCCATTAAAACATACACTAAACCTGTATCGTTATTTAATTTTTTAGTAAGGCTAGCACCTAATGCGTTCGATAATCCTTGACCTAATGAACCCGATGCAATTCGAATACCAGGAAGGCCTTCTTCCGTTGCAGGATGCCCTTGCAAACGGCTATTAATTTGACGAAATGTGGAAAGTTCTTTGGTTTCGAAATAACCACTACGAGCAAGTGAGCTATAGAATACGGCCGATAAATGACCATTAGAGAGAAAGAATAAATCTTCGTCTTTCCCATCCATCGAAAAATCAGGCTTGTGATTTAAGATTTTAAAATAGAGCGCAACCATAAATTCTGTGCAACCAAGTGATGCTCCTGGGTGGCCAGAGTTTTGTGCATGCACCATTCTGAGTATATCTCTACGAACTTGTGAGGCAATTTCGGTTAACTCCTCGGTGGTTTTCTTTGTCATTAATTGGCTTATTGTGATAAAGTTTTAACAAATATAGAAAACTAGATTTTATCCTATACTTTAATTGGCTGTAATTAATCGAGTTCGCTGCTATGTTTTTTTATATCTGCTTGAGTTTCGGCATCTCCCAAAGGATCAATATGGATGGTAGCTTCAATATCCAATTCCGCTCTTACCATCATCTCAATTTTATCTGCTAATTGGTGGGTGTGCTTTAAACTTAGCGCTCCATCGAGGGCAATATGAAATGTTAATTCTTTATGATATCCGTAATTATGATAGTGAAAATGGTGTGGATAAATTTTATGATTAGTCACTTCTGTGCATATATTGGCTACTTCTAACATAGTTTCTTTCGAAGGAGGCTCTCCTAATAAAGGTTTGATTGCCTCCTTAATAATATCATAACTTGCTTTAAAAATAAATAGCGCCATTACAATTCCTAAAACACCATCTGCCCACCACCAGTTGCGGCCAATTAATATGCCAATTAATAAAATAACAGATGAAATTGCATCGCTTCGGTGATGCCACCCATCAGCTTTTAAAACTGCTTGTTGTGTTTTTCGAGCTAAATAAAAGGAGTATTGGGCTAGTAACTCTTTTACTACAATACTTAAAATAGTTACATAAATGGCAAGGCTGCCAAAAGTTGCTATTTCGTTATTTATAAGTTTGTTTATAGATGTTGATAAAAATGAAAAACCAATGGTTGATAGCAAGATGCCAAGAATTAATGCTGATACTAATTGAACTCTTCCGTGCCCAAAGGGGTGCTCTTTATCGGCTGGCTTTGTAGATATTTTGGTGCCAACAATAATTACAATAGAACTTACCGAATCTGACAAAGTATGCCAAGCATCAGTAATAAGGGCAATAGAACCACTTACGATTCCTGCATAATATTTTATCCCAAAGAGTAGCGTATTGCCAATAATGGAAATAATCCCTTGTTTGTAAACTTCTTTGGTTTGCCCTTTTTTCATTATACTATTTCAATATCTGAGAAGTATGGTCTTTGGTTTTAACTTTTTCAATGATGTCTTCAATAATTCCTTTTTCATCAATAATAAAAGTGGTGCGTAATGTGCCCATATACTCTCTGCCGTATAATTTTTTCATAGCCCAAGTGCCAAATAAATTATGCACCAGAAGTTCAGTATCTGCTAGTAGGGGGAAAGGGAGGTTTTGTTTTTTGATAAAATTAAGATGCGATTTTTCATTGTCTTTAGAAATGCCTAAAACCACATACCCTGCTTTTAATAGCACATCATAATTATCTCTTAAATTACAAGATTCTGCAATACAGCCAGGGGTTTGATCTTTGGGGTAAAAGTACAGCACTACTTTCTTGCCTTCAAAATCTGATAATTTTACAATTTCTCCATCTTGGTTGTTTACTTCAAAATTGGGCGCTTTATCGCCTATTGATAGTTTCATAATTTAGTTAATATTAGTTGAATGCACTTTTTTGTTTCCAGCATTGTCGGTAACTACCAACTCTAACTTTCCTTTATATTTAAAATTATTAGTTGGTTTTTCTGCCCAAATAAGATTATTTTTAGGGTCGTAATGCATTAGCACCCACTGGTTGTTAACAAGCATTTTAATGCGGCTAATGCCTGATAGGTCATCGGTAATTTTAAAAACCAATTCGTTATTATTAATAATTAGGGGCTTAATGGTAGGAGGGGTACTATCTGCCATTAAAGTGTAGTTGCCAAAACTGCGAGATTTAAAACTGATTTGGTTGCCTTTCCATGTGCCACCCACATACGATGCGTTTTTACCCCAAACAGCATAGATACGCCATTTACTTTTATCTGCTGGAACATTCAAGGGTTTAAATTGCACTGCATAATTTTTGTTTAGGGGCACATTGGGGTTTCCGATAGAAATAATTTCAACCCCTGTTGTATTGTCTTTGGCCGAAGAAAGTGTAAAGAATAAATTAGTAAAGAGCGTGCTTTTTGCAAATTGAATATCTGCTATTGGGTTGTACAACTTATAGGCAACTCCTGCGGGTATTAAAGCTTTAATAGCAAGTGCTTGAGTTGTGCCATTAATGGAAATTGAATCGATAATTCCATCAGTTAAATTCCAAAGGTAATTTCTGTTTTGCTCATTAGAAAAGCTTGGCTCAATACTTATTGATTTGCCTTGTTTATATAAAAGCAGTGTATCTAATAACTCGGTTTTAATTATTAAGATCGATTTATTAATCTTCCAATTGTTTTTTGGAATGGCTGTATTTTTATAATTGTTTATAGTTGTACTGCTTCCTTTAAGTATAAAGTGAACAGTGCTTTCATTTTCGTAAGAATCTGTCAGTTTTATATCTACGTTGTAAATTTTATCTTTCTCAATAGTTAAATAACCGTTGTCGGTTGTGTTTGAGTAAAAATCTAAATGGTTGCCATCATCAATATAAAGTTTATGAAACCGTTTTCTGTTATTAGCTAAAGCTTCATAATTTAGGTAGGTGTAAAATTGCCTCGATTTAGAAAATGGCCAAGTTTCAATGGTGGTTACCATTTTAATTGAATTATTAACTTTTATTTCAATTTTATTTATACCTGTTTTAAATCGGGTGTTATTCATTCGGTCGTAGGCATATAATTCAAGACCAATTCTGCCCAGTGCATTTATTGTATCCCTAATAAAATAATTGTTTTTTATGTATTCAAAAGGGATTTCAATTCTACCAAACTCTCCATTTACTTGGCTATTAATGGTAGAAGTTACTAGGGCTAAATCTTTGGCCAAAGGAGGTCTTATATCAGTTACTTCGGCAAATCCATAGTGCAAAGGGTTTAGTAAATCTTGGTTTCGGTTACGCACATCAAAATGTAGGTGAGGGCCGCCACTTGAACCTGAATTGCCCGAAAGGGCAATGGTATCGCCTCTGCTAACTTTAAACTTATTAGCCGTTGGATATGCATTTAGCTTAAATTTTTGTTTTAAATATTGTTCAGAGCGCATGTAATTGGCAATATCCTTCCTAAACGATTTTAGGTGCGCATACACCGTGGTATGTCCATTGGGATGTTTTATGTAAACTGCATTGCCATAGCCTCTTGGATTTACAGAAACTCTAAAAATATAGCCATCATCTGCCGCTAAAACTGCTAAGCCTTCTTGTCCGCCTGTTCTAATATCAATACCTGTATGAAAATGCGAAGAACGTAATTCACCCATAGTACCTGCCAAGGTATTGGTATGCCCTGGTTTAATAGGAAAAAGAAGAGATGACTGTGCTATTGTATTGTTACTTATAAATATAAAAGTTAACACCATTGCGAATCCTAAACCAATTTTACAATGTAAGGTATTGGCAATAGGGCGAAGCAATCTGTTTTTAGTTAATAGATTGCTTCGTTTCCTGCCTAGCCGGCAGGCAGGTTCACAATTACGATAAAAACAAGCAGATTTCTGTAAAAAAACGAGGCTCCTAAAAAGAGTGTAGTATAACTTTATTGCACTTTTATTTAACATCAACATGTAGCATTTTTTTATCTTCAATAAAACATTCTAATGAATCGCCTATGGCAATTGATCCTACTCCTTTGGGGGTGCCTGTAAAAATAATATCTCCTTTTTTAAGGAGAAAAAACTTAGATAGGTAAGAAATTATATAGTCAAAGCTAAAAAGCATTAAGCTAGTGTTGCCCTGCTGTTTAATTTCTCCATTTTGTAGTAACGAAAAATTAAGGTTGCCTAAGTCAAAGTCCTTTTTAGGAACAAATGTTGAAAGAGGAGCCGAATCATTAAACCCTTTAGCAATTGTCCAAGGTAGCCCTTTTTCTTTGGCTTTGCTTTGTAAATCACGGGCAGTTAAATCAATTCCAATTCCAATTTCATCGTAATATGTATGGGCGAACTTCTCATCTATATTTTTGCCAACCTTACAAATTTTCAGTAATACTTCAACTTCAAAATGTATATCCTTTGAAAAGCTAGGATAATAAAACGGACGATTTCTAGTTAATAGAGCCGTTTCAGGTTTTGTAAATATAATAGGTTCGTCTGGTCGTTCGTTGTTGAGCTCTTCTATATGAGCTACATAGTTTCTTCCTATTCCAAAAATTTTCATTCCAACTAATAATTTAGAAAGTTAAGTAGTAATTTCAATTCCAAATTTACTTTATATTGTTAATTTGGCAGCAAAATTTAACTACTTATGATTCAGATAAAGAAAACAATTTATTTTTTGGCATTAATTTTAATGGTTTGGTCTTGTGCTACGGTGCCTTTAACCAATCGCTCACAGCTATCCTTAATTTCTAATGCGGAGATTATTCCACTTAGTTTTCAAAACTATACACAAGTATTAGCCGAAGGCAACTTATCTACTAATGCAGCACAAACTGCTATGGTAAAAAGGGTAGGAGTTCGCATTCAAAAAGCAGTTGAAGAATATATGGCAGCTAATGGATTAAGTAGCCAATTGAATGGCTTTGAGTGGGAGTTTAATTTATTAGAAGAGAATACGGTAAATGCCTGGTGCATGCCTGGTGGTAAAGTTGCCTTTTATACAGGCATATTACCAATATGTAAAGATGAAACTGGCGTTGCAGTGGTAATGGGGCACGAAGTTGCTCATGCTATTGCCAATCATGGGCGTGAAAGGATGAGCCAACAAATGGCACTAAATGGAATTTTAAGTATTGGTTCTGTAGCAGCAACTACAAGTGAAAACCAAATAGACGATATTTTATTGCAAGCAGTAGGTGCTGCTAGCCCATTGGGCATGTTAAAATTTGGACGAGATCAAGAATCAGAGGCTGATCATATTGGATTAATATTTATGGCTATGGCAGGCTATAACCCTGCCGCTGCTCCAGAGTTTTGGGAGCGGATGGCTGCGATGTCAGGGAGCTCTCAACAACCTGAGTTTCTTTCAACTCACCCATCTAGTACTACTCGAATTGCAAATTTAAGAAAATGGCAAGCCGAGGCCGAAGGGTACTATAAGAAGTAGAAGCAGTCCTCTCAAATGCCGCTTCCGTGGGCTGATTTTATGTGATTAAAGTTACCTATATAAAACATGTTATAATTGGTATTAGAATAACTCTACTAACAAGCGTTTGCAATTATTACTGCTGAATATTTAGTTCCACAATAAAATGATTATCACTGGATTTTTGCTATTTATAACAATTCTAAATAAGTAAATAATTGTTGTAACCTAACTGAATAACAATACGATAGCTATAAAACGAGCTTAGTGTGTAAAAATCGAATTTTAATTTGCTAGACGTTTATCTTGCAAATTCCACTAGCTAAATAGTAGTTTTGTGCAGTTCTTGAAAAAAGTGAAACATTAATACACTAATCTTAAG
>CAZQWZ010000115.1:0-8292 GCA_964596935.1 uncultured Roseivirgaceae bacterium | reverse complement strand
TGGATATAAATTATCATTAAAGCACACGAACATAACCAGTGCTAAACGTATTGTTGAAAAGTTAAACAAATACTTTTTTGATTTTAAAACAGAAATAAATACACTACCTAATCGAGTAGACGGCTCCGCCCATAAATGAACGGAGTGCACCTCCTGAATTTGCTAGTAGAATCACCCACGATATTTACATAGCTAACCCGTAAATATTCGTAGGCCATTGCAAGGAGATGCATGCTCCTCCTCTAAGCCTTCTTATAAAGCTCATCTCTTACTACACACCACAAGTAATACAATTATGCAAGAGTAAATTGCCAGTTTATGAGTAAATTTTAGGTGTTTTTAAAATTGCATTAAGGCAAATTACATTACTAAATGTTATACATACATTAATAACACTTATATATACTGATTTACAATATCTTATAAGCCTATTTTTAGACAAGGCTAAATTTTATATATGAATATATTTAAGTAAAAATCATCTATAAAATTCACTTTGAAGCTATCTTTACAAGATGACACCTAAGGACGCATTTAACCAACACCTAGCCCCTACTTCACCACACCCATTGAGTCTGAAAATTGATTACGCCAAAGGCGTTAGGCTTTATGATACCAATGGCAAAAGCTACATAGATATGATTGCAGGAATTGGCGTATCATCGGTGGGGCATCAACACCCAAAAGTAATAGCTGCTATTAAAAAACAGCTCGATAAACACGCACATGTAATGGTGTATGGCGAATACATTCAAGAGGTTGTAAATGATTTAGCGATCAAATTGGCTTCACTTTTACCATCAACTTTAAGCACATCTTACTTTGTAAACTCAGGTACGGAAGCAAATGAAGCTGCCATCAAACTCGCCAAGCGAGCCACAGGTCGTCATAAAATAATTGCATTTTCAAAATCGTACCATGGCAACACTCAAGGCTCCATGAGTGTATCTGATAACGAAGATAAAAAGCGAAACTTTAGACCTCTAATTCCTGGAGTTGAAAAAATCAAGTTCAATTCTATTGAAGCATTAGCTTCTATAAATGAGCAAGTCGCAGCTGTAATTATGGAGCCTATTCAAGGCGATGCTGGCGTTATAATTCCTTCGCAAAAATTTATGGATGCGCTTCGAAACAAGTGCAACGAAACAGGTACTCTTTTAATTTTTGACGAAGTGCAAACAGGCATTGGCCGAACAGGAAAAATGTTTGCTTTTGAGCATTATACTATTGCACCTGATATTATCACTTTAGCAAAAGGGTTAGGAGGTGGTTTGCCGATAGGTGCTTTTATTGCATCGCACAAATTAATGCAGCTTTTAAGTCATAATCCTATGCTTGGCCATATTACTACTTTTGGCGGAAACCCCATAAGTTGTGCTTCTGCTCTTGCTACTATAAACATAATTTCAAAACCTGAATTTTTAATCCAAATCGAGCCCAAGGGAAAACTGATAGAAGAAGAGCTTAACCATCCTCAAATTAAAGCCATCCGAAGAAAAGGATTAATGCTTGCCATTGAATTAGAAAGTGAAAAGAAAATAAATGAGCTGATTGAATACTGTATTGCCAAGGGTGTAATTATTTATTGGTTTCTTTCTACTCGTAATAGCTTTCGCATCTCCCCTCCTTTAACCATAACAGATAATGAAATTAAAGAAGCTTGTGCAATTATTAGAAATGGTTTAGATCAATTGTAGTCGATAGCAATCAGGTAATTTTATCTCATATTTGCACCATAGAAAAATACATGATAGAACAAGAAAAACATATGAGAGAAGCCATTCGGTTATCTCTCGAAAACGTAACCTCTGGAAATGGAGGGCCATTTGGTGCTGTAATTGTAAAGAATGGAAAAATAATTGCCACAGGAGCCAATGAAGTAACTAGCTCAAACGACCCTACCGCACACGCAGAAGTAGTGGCCATAAGAAATGCTTGCAAAAGCCTAGGATCCTTTCAATTAGATGATTGCGAAATTTATTGCAGCTGCGAACCTTGCCCTATGTGTTTAGGAGCAATTTATTGGGCAAGGCCTGCTAAAATTTATTATGCCAATACTAAAAAAGATGCTGCCGATATAAATTTCGATGATGATTTTATCTACCAAGAAATTGAACTTCCGGTTGATAACCGAAAGCTACCTACGGTTCAAATTCTAAGAGAGGAAGCACAAATTGCCTTTAAAGAGTGGAGTAACAGCACGAAAAAGACTGAATATTAATGATAGAGTTTATTCTCAACGACAAAAAAATAGCTACTGATAAACCTACTGGATCACTCCTTCTAGATTTTGTTCGTACCGACAAAGCTCTTATGGGAACAAAAATTGGCTGTAGAGAAGGAGACTGTGGTGCTTGCACAGTTCTTATTGGCGATCTCGCCAATGGTCAAATGCAGTATAAACAAGTTACTTCTTGCTTAACCCCCATCGGCAATGTGCAAAGCAAGCATGTAGTAACTATCGAAGGGCTAAATATGGAGAACCTAAGCCCTGTACAAAAATCAATGGTGGATGAACAAGGAACACAATGCGGATTTTGCACCGTGGGTTTTGTGGTATCCTTAACTGGATTTTGCTTATTAAATACTAAACCAACCTATAAAGAGGCAATTGCTGCAATTGACGGGAACATTTGCAGGTGTACAGGTTACAAATCCATTGAAAGAGCCGCAAAGCACATTGCAACCTCACTAGCCAATAAAAACACCCATGAAACTGTCAACTGGCTAATTGCTGAGAAATTTATCCCTTCCTATTTTAGCAACGTACCATCGTTAATAAATGAAATATTTCCACAAGAACAAGTTCAAAGTACTTCAACTGTTTTAATTGGTGGCGGAACCGACCTTTATGTACAAAATCATTTAGAACTAGTTGATACCGAGGCAATATTTACAATAAACTCACCTGAGTTAAGGTTTATCACCTTTAAAAATGGTATTTGCAATTTAGGAGGCGGAACTACTGTTACTGATTTAGTAGAATCCGAGGAATTAAAAAGCTACTTCCCTAACTTAAAGGAGTATATAAAACTGGTATCCTCTTCACCTATTCGCAACATATCTACCATTGCAGGTAATTTTGTAAATGCTTCTCCCATTGGAGATTTTACTGCATTTTTCTTAGCCTTACATGCTAAAATCACTTTAGCTGATAAGGATAATAACCGCACTGTTTTTCTTAAAGACTTTTATAAAGGCTATAAAGAGTTAGATAAATCTGCTGAGGAGGTTATTACTAAAATATCATTTGAACTCCCTGATGACAATAGCTACTTCAACCTCGAAAAGGTTAGCAAGCGAATACATTTGGACATTGCTAGTGTAAATACGGCTGCTTTAATTACCACTTCAAATGGTGTTATTACTCAGGTACATATCTCAGCGGGAGGTGTTGGCCCTATTCCAACTTACCTAAAGAATACATGTGATTATCTCAAGGGCAAAGCACTCACCACTTTAACGCTAAAAGAAGCCAGCGGAGTTCTACAAAAAGAAATAGCTCCAATTAGTGATGTGAGAGGAACCGCTGATTACAAGCGTTTATTGATGCGTCAGCTATTTTATGCCCACTTTATTAAATTATTTCCAGCACAAATTACCTTGGAGGGT
Organism: uncultured Roseivirgaceae bacterium; assembly: GCA_964596935.1. GTDB lineage: Bacteria > Bacteroidota > Bacteroidia > Cytophagales > Cyclobacteriaceae > JAKISE01. The sequence continues at coordinate 4,680 of CAZQWZ010000115.1, read as the reverse complement.
CTCATATGAAAAATATAGATTCAATTGGCCACGTAACAGGAAAATCTATCTATTTAGATGATATTCCTACCATCCAAGGCACTCTTTATGGAGTTGTATTTGATTCGAGCATTGCCCACGGCCATATTAATTCGGTAGATTACTCAAAGGCGCTTGCCTTAGATGGAGTTGCTCAAATACTTACTTACAAAGATATACCCGGAGAAAACCAAATTGGAGGCATCTTCCCTGATGAAGAGCTATTTGCATCCAATGAAGTGCATTTTCAAGGCCAGCCCATTGCTTTGATTCTAGCAGAAAGTGAACATATCGCCTTTAAGGCAAGAAAGCTAATTGAAATAACTCTCACAGAAAAAGAAATAATCACCGATCCTCGCGAAGCTCAAAAGAGAAATCAATTAATCCTCCCTCCTCGCACATTTTTATTAGGCAACAGCAAAGAGGCATGGAAAAATTGTACACATATTTTTGAAGGAAGTGCCGACACAAACGGGCAAGAACATTTGTACATCGAAACGCAAGGAGCTTATGCCAGCCCTTTAGAAAACGGCAATATTCGAATTTCATCTTCTACGCAAGGTCCCACAGCTGTTCAACGTACAGTAGCCAATGTGTTGAATTTAGGAATGCACAACATTGAAGTTGATGTGGTTCGTTTAGGTGGTGGGTTCGGAGGCAAAGAAGACCAAGCTACGCCTTGGGCAGTTATGGCAGCTTTAGGAGCACAAATTACTAATAAACCTGTAAAAGTAGTGCTTCATCGTATGGATGATATGCGTATGACGGGCAAGCGACACCCCTACAGTTCTGATTTTAAAATTGGCTTTTCAAAAGACTTAAAAATACTAGCTTACGAAGCTACATTCTATCAAAATGCGGGCGCTTCTGCTGATTTATCTCCTGCAATTATGGAACGTACTTTGTTCCACGCCACCAACTCGTATGCAATACCCAATGTAGAAGCAACCGCTTATAGTTGCAAAACAAATCTGCCTCCAAACACAGCCTTTAGAGGATTTGGAGGGCCACAAGGAATGTTTGTGATTGAATCTGCTTTAGCATATTCGGCAAGTGAACTAGGTATTCCTTATTACGAATTGCAAAAAAATAACCTCTTAAAAGATGGCGATGAGTTTCCTTATGGGCAAATTGCTGAGGGTGTAGAGTTAAGCAAAATCTGGTCAATAATGGAATCTAAGTTTGATATTGAATCTGTAAAAAATAAGATTTCAGATTTCAACAAATCAAGTTACGATGTTAAAAAAGGCTTCTCTTTGATGCCAATTTCCTTTGGAATTTCATTTACAAAAACCCCAATGAACCAAGCGCGCGCATTGGTACATATCTACAGCGATGGCAGCGTGGGCATAAGCACAGGAGCCGTTGAAATGGGACAAGGAGTAAACACCAAAATGCTTCAAATTGCAGCCCAAATGTTTTCGATTGACCCCAAGCTGGTTAAACTAGAATCTACCAATACCACACGTGTAGCAAACACCTCACCAACTGCTGCCAGTGCCACAGCCGATTTAAACGGCAAAGCACTTCAAAATGCGTGTAACGCTTTAATTGAAAGATTAAAAAACAGTGCAGCCAATCATTTTGGAGTAATAATTAGTGATATTGAGTTTAAAGAAGAAGTAATCTATAGCCAAGGAAAAGCAACGGATATGAGTTGGAACCAGCTCGTTGAGATGGCATTTTTAGAGCGAATTTGCTTAACCGAAAATGGGCATTACGCCACTCCCTTAATCAATTTTGATAAGGACAAAGAAAAAGGACATCCTTTTGCCTACCACGTATATGGGCTGGCCTTAACCGAAGTTACACTTGATTGCATTAGAGGAACTTATGAGTTTGATGCAGTAAAAATCGTACACGATTTTGGCAAATCGATGAATATGGCTATTGATAAAGGACAAATTGAAGGAGGGTTGGTACAAGGAATGGGCTGGATGACGATGGAAGAAATTCGGTATAATGAGGAAGGGAAATTACTTTCCAATTCACTATCAACTTATAAAATTCCAGATATTTATTCCGTACCGAAAGAAGTAATTATAGAGCCATTGGAAACAGAAGGAATCGATATGGCCATTTTAAAATCAAAAGCAGTAGGTGAACCCCCATTAATGTATGGCATTGGTGCTTATTTTGCCATTGAGCAAGCCGTAAAAGCATTTAATCCTTCTTATACATCTACTTTTAATGCCCCTTTTACGCATGAAAAAGTACTAATCGCACTCTACAGTTAATGGCATTCGAATTTAAACTAACCAACAGTATTCGAGGTGGATTAATTTACTTGGCAGGCGATAGTGTTGCTGCCCTCCTATCCAACGAATTAGATTGGCTAAGAGCAGCAGGCATCCTATTTATTGGAGCTACACTGTATGCATTCGAAATACCCAATTACTTTAATTGGATTGATAAAAAGATGAAAGGCAAAACAGGCTTTAAATCTTCGATGACTAGAGCTGTACTTTCTATGGCACACTTTAATCCATTATGGATTGCACGTCATATTCTGTTTATAAAACTATTTAGCTTACAATTTGAGCAAATCGGTTGGGGTTTAATATGGGTTGGCACCATCTCCTTTGTGGTTAACATTCCAATTTCGCTTGGAGCTAATTATTTTATTCAGAATAAAGTTTCTCTTGAAAATCGATTTATGGCAAGTGCCATCTTCTCGGGTATAATGGCTGTGTATTATTCATTAAGTATGAATTGGTTTAGTTAATGAATAATTTTTGGAACATACTAAAACAAGAATTAGATAACAACTGCAAAGTTGTTCTTATGTACGTAATTGAAAGCAATGGAAGCAGCCCTGGACGACAAGGCTTCAAAATGTTAGTAAGTAGCTCTGGCTTATTATCAAGTTCGATTGGTGGAGGTTTTATGGAGCATAAGTTAGTTGAACTTTGTAAAAAAGACTTGCTAACTAAAGATTTCAAGCCATTTATCAAAAGGCAAATTCATAAAGACAGTATAGAAAAGGATAAATCAGGAATGATTTGTTCAGGAGAGCAAACCATTGCCTTTTATCAATTAAGTAAAGATGATTACCGTTTGATAGATAGTATTATAGGTGCTCATAAAGGCATATTTATAGCAAATGAAAAAGGTATTCAATTTGATAAAGATGCATTGCTCAATAGTAAATTTGAATTGAAAATTTTAAGTTCAACCAGTTGGAGTTTACAAGAGGATATTAACTCCTCCGTAGAGTTACACATTATTGGAGGCGGCCATGTTGGTTTTGCGTTATCCAAGCTTGCGAATAATTTAGAATTTTCGGTTTACTTATACGATGACCGAGAAGGGTTGAATACAATGGATGCAAATTCTTATGCAAAATGTATTGTACTTGAAAACTACACAACTATTATTGATTTAGTTACTAGTGGAGAAAACAAATATGTAGTTTTAATGTCTTTTGGGTATCGCACAGATAAGATTATACTTAAACAGCTTCTAACTAATAACTATACCTATTTAGGTATGATGGGCAGTAAAGCAAAGATTGAAACGTTATACCAAGAATTAATGTCTGAAGGGGTTTCGAAAGAACTGCTGGATAATATCCATGCTCCCATTGGCCTACCCATTTCAAGCAAAACACCCAACGAAATTGCCGTAAGTATAATGGCAGAGGTTATAAAAGTTAAAAACGGCTAGCCTATTCTTTTCGCTTGTTAAGCAATTTTCACTACCTTGTAACTTATAATTAATTGATTATTAGGCAATATCAATATATGAGCAAGAAAACAATCGCTCTATTAGTTTTAATATGTATAACCGCAAGTGGCTTTGCACAAGTAAAATTTCCGTATCCAGTAAACATAGAAAAGGCGTGGGATCAATCTATCGCCTTATTACCGGACTCCTCTATTATAGTAATGACTAATAGAGAAGGTAAACCAAAAACCGTGCGTTTTGTTTATGAAGGTGAAAAATGGAATTTATCACCTAATTCACTCACCAGTCAAATTAATTCTCTTTTATTTACTCAATCTGCTCATGGTAGATTTAGTTTTTCAGATGATTATTCCAGAGTATTGATTACCATCCATCAACAAAAAAGAAAAAACTATTATGAAAGCCGATTAATTAATGGAAAGTGGGGGTTATTTAGTGAGATATTAAAAGGAAACGATTTAGACAGTCATAAAGAAAGGGTTGATGAAGCTCCTATGTACAATTCTGATTTAACCAGAATCTATGTTACAAATGGACAGAATAAGCCATTTAATTTAATTTACTATTATGAAAAAACTCCAAAAGGGTGGAGTGATAGAATTAATATAACTGCTTTTAAAAAATACTTCGAAGTGATTTATCTGGTGGTTCCAATAGGTAAGGATGGACTATTATTTAGTACAGCAGCTAATGCCCAGAGTAAAGAGGAATTAAAAAATAAGGATATAACATTAAATGACTTTTTTTATACCAAGTTAAACTCCAATGGAGAATGGACAACTCCTCGATTGGTTAAAGAGCTTAATATTGAGGGGGTAATTTCTAACTTATCACTCACTCCAAATAAAGGCTATTTTACTTATACAAATTGGAGTGACAATAATACTTACATTGTTGAAGTACCTCAATTCCTTAAAAACGAAATTGCAAAGTCTCGCTCGACAACAAAAACAGAAATTGAGCAACCTACAAGCC
>CAZQWZ010000114.1:0-8345 GCA_964596935.1 uncultured Roseivirgaceae bacterium | reverse complement strand
TTGTGAAATAATTACTAAAAAAGCATAGAAGGCATTGTTTTTTTGATGTGGTTGTATAGATTTGCAGTCTCGTTTGAGAAACGCCTTAAACGATACTTATTGAAGAATGATTTAAGCGAAAGTAGCTCAGCTGGTAGAGCACGACCTTGCCAAGGTCGGGGTCGCGGGTTCGAATCCCGTCTTTCGCTCAAAAATAGAGCAATTGGTCAAGTTGATTAGTGCTCATTTTTATTTTATACCATTTAAAATTTAACAGATTGTTAAATTAAAGAAAAGCTTTCCTTTTTTAGGGAGGCAGTCCTCCTTCGCTAAAGCTACGGAGGACAGGCCGGGATGGTGGAATTGGTAGACACGCAAGACTTAAAATCTTGTGACTTTCGGGTCGTGTGGGTTCAAGTCCCACTCCTGGTACTTAAAGCCTTCTGTTAGCTAACAGAAGGCTTTTTTGTTTTACATTAATCACCAAAAGAAATCCCCATTATCTTGGCTGCTTCAATGTGAAAAGCATCTTTTTTTACATAATTATATTCTCTAATGGCTTCTTTAATTGATACAGAGGCGATTTTATTATTCCGTAGTGCTACCATTTTGCCAAATTCTTTTGCTAATACCATTTGGCTTGCCTTAACACCAAAAAGAGTAGCCAACACTCGATCTAAAGCTATGGGTGTTCCTCCTCTTAGGGTATGCCCTAAAACGGTTTCACGTATGTCAGCTTTGCAGCCGGCTTCTTTAAGTTCGGCAGCCAACCTAAATGCAATACCGCCTAGCCTCTGGTTTTTATAACCAATGCCTCTGGCCTCTTGTAATGCTACATCTCCATCAATAGGTTTTGCTCCTTCGGAAATTACAATATTGGCAAACCCTTTGCCTTTGGTATATCTCTTATTTATTCTATCAACAATTTTGTTAATATCGTAAGGTATTTCTGGAATAAGGCAAACTTCTGCACCTCCTGCTATGGCAGTATGTAGTGCAATCCATCCAGCATCTCTTTCCATTACTTCCATTATCATCACTCTATGATGACTTTCGGCTGTGGTAATAAGCTTATCGAAACTATCGGTAGCAATTTGAACGGCTGTTTGAAATCCAAAAGTATAATCAGTACAAGAGAGGTCGTTATCAATGGTTTTAGGCACGCCTATTATGTTAAGACCTTTTTCAAATAATTTTTGTGATATAGTTTGCGAGCCATTACCTCCAATATTAATAACAGCATCAACCCCCATCTCCTTTAGTCGTTTTAACAATTCATCAGTTTGATCTACTTCGCTCCAAGTGCCATCATCATTCTGTACTGGATAATTAAACGGATTACTCTTATTCGTTGTTTTTAAGATAGTTCCACCTTTAACATGTATCCCAGCTGTGTTTTTTCTAGATAATTTGATTACCTCCATTGGGTTAGATAAAACACCATTAAAAGCCTCCATGCTTCCTAATACGTCACTCTTTTTTATCTCTAAAAAACTTAACAATGGCACGGATTACGGCATTTAAGTCAGGGCAGTCTCCTCCGCCAGTTAGAATTAATACTTTCCTTTTCATCTTATTTATTACGAATAAAAATATTCTTAAAATTTGCTTTCAAAAGGTACAAAACCTTAGCAGTATTTAAAAGAATTCGGGAGCAATTTAGAGATTTTTTAAGCTAAGTATTGCTATTAATAACAATGTATATTATATTTATGATATATACGTATAAAATATATGTCAACATTTACAAGCACACTTCCAGATGATCTATTCAAGCAGCTTCGGGCTCAAGCCAAAAGCCTTGCCATGCCAATGAATAAGCTCATAGAAAAGGCACTGCGTATTTACCTAGATCAGCTCAATAGGGCAGAGTATGTAAAATCATATCGAGAGATCTCTAATGATGAAAATGTGCTAATGGTGGCAGAAGAAGGGATGGAAGAGTATCTGAAGCAACTATCCGAAGAATGAATCAAGGAGAGATTTGGTTTGCTAACCTTAATCCAACGAAGGGAGGTGAGCAATCGGGTTTTAGACCTTTGGTTATTATTAGTGGTAATATGCTTAACAAGTACCTAAAAGTGGTTATTGCTTGCCCTTTAACTACTAAAATTAAAAATTACAAAGGTAATGTGGTTCTAAAACCAAACGAGCATAATAAATTAACGCAACCATCTGAGATACTAATTTTTCATATACGCTCGGTATCCAAAGAGCGATTGGTGCGAAAAATAGGCGATATTTCTAAGGCAGAACTTACTGAACTGAAACAAGGCTTGGATGATATTTTGAGGTATTAACTTCGTCTTTTAGCATCGTCATTGCGAGGCACGAAGCAATCTGTTCAATATTTAGTTTTTGCAATAGATTGCTTCATCTCATAGCCAATGTGGAGTTTAGAAATTTATGGAAGAAGGCAATGGCGTTGAATTTAGGATTGGATTATCCTAACAACACCCTCCTCCATCATAAAAATAGGTGGATTCAGAAATAAAAATATCATCTCTGCCTAAACCTGCCAATATACCAGCAGTTTTATCACAAATAGCTAAAGGTTGGTTGGGCATTAGCACATGGCCAGCCTTGTCGTCAAAATACTCCTCTGAGCCATGGTAAATGGCTGATTTGCCTGTAAAAACACAAGGTCCATCTGCCGACATGGGGTCTTTGATTGCAGCAATTTCTACACTTTCAATATAAATAAGTTTATCAACCTCATAATGGGCAGGAGCCAGCACTCGATAAGGGCGTTTTGCTCTTACTTCAATGGTGCCGAACCCTGCTTCTGCAATCATTTGGATGTACTCTTTTAAACTGAGCATGCCGCTCATACATAACGCACGTAACCGTTCATCGTTTTGTACATTAGGCGGAATAAAATCATCTGAAACAGGATCAGACATTACCAATCTGCCATGTGGTTTTAGCACTCGGTACATTTCTTTTAGAGCTATTTTAAGGTCTTCCTTAGTAAAAATATTAAATAGGCAGTTTTGGGCTGCCACATCTATACTGTTATCTTCGAGGGGTAAGTCAAGGGCAGTTCCTTTTCGTAAATCAATAAAATCAGACTTAAACCAAGGGTTTAGCTTTTCAGCTTCACTAAAGTTTTTTCTTGAGGCTTCTAGCATTTCATCCACTACATCGAGCCCAATTACGCCACTTTTTTGTCTGTTAAAATAAGAGAACTGCAACAACTCCATTCCTCCTCCAACACCCACATACAAAATCTGAGGGTTGTTCACAAGGTCTTGCATATTTACAGTGCTACCACAACCATAGTTCATATCCAACATTATTTTAGGAATCTCCAATCCTGGAAATTGCCAAATAGGCGAAGTAGTGCAACAAAGACCAACATCGGGTGTTTCTGCTGCTTTTTTATAAATGTCTTGGGTGGTTTCTAAATAACTCATAGGGTAGAAAAGTAGCAATTAATAAATGATTTTGTTCATCTATAATTAGTTCTTTATATAATTAGTTCCTGTAGTTGGCTATTTATTAAAACTCCGCATTACCCGGTGTTCTTGGAAAAGGAATTACATCTCTAATATTGCCCATACCTGTAATAAATTGTACCATACGCTCGAAACCAAGGCCAAAACCACTATGAGGTGCAGTTCCAAATTTACGCGTATCTAAGTACCACCAAAGGTCTTTTTCATCTATGTCCATGGCGGCTAGTTTTTCTTTAAGTACATCCAAACGTTCTTCACGCTGCGAGCCTCCAATTATCTCACCAATACCAGGGAAAAGTACATCCATTGCTGCTACCGTTTTATTATCCTCATTGGCACGCATGTAAAATGCTTTAATAGTAGCCGGGTAGTTATAAAGAGTTACAGGCTTTTTAAAATGTTTTTCTACTAAAAAACGCTCGTGTTCCGATTGTAAATCTGCACCCCACTCATCAATAATGTATTTGAATTTCTTTTTTTTGTTAGGCTTTGAGTTACGTAGAATTTCGATTGCCTCGGTATAAGTAACTCTCTCAAAATCGTTGCTGGCAACAAATTCTAATCGTTCAATTAAGCACATTTCATTGCGTTCAATTTGAGGTTTAGTTTTGTCCTCATCGGCAGCACGCTTATCGAGTAATGCTAAATCCTCTTTACAATTTTCTAAGGCATAGCTCACTAAGTATTTAACAAATTCCTCAGCCAAATCCATATTGTCTTGCAAATCGGCAAAAGCCATTTCTGGCTCTATCATCCAAAATTCGGCTAAATGGCGACTGGTGTTAGAGTTTTCAGCTCTAAAAGTTGGGCCAAAAGTATAAATATCACCCAATGCCATAGCTGCGGTTTCGCCTTCTAGCTGACCGCTTACTGTTAAGTTAGTTTCGTGCCCAAAAAAGTCTTTGGTATCATCTATTTTTCCATCTTCCGTTTTTGGTGGGTTCTCTAAATCAAGCGAAGTAACTCGAAACATTTCACCAGCGCCTTCGGCATCAGAACCTGTAATAATGGGTGTGTGTACATTTACAAATCCTTTATTGTGAAAAAAGGTGTGCACCGCATAAATCATTTGATGGCGAATACGGTAAATAGCTCCAAACGTATTTGTTCTAACTCTTAAATGGGCAATATCTCTTAAAAACTCAAGACTGTGTTTTTTTGGCTGCAAAGGATATTCGTCTGGGTCGCTGTCTCCTAAAATTTCTAAAGATGTAACAGCAACTTCATAAGCCTGCCCTTTGCCTTGCGACTCGATTAGCTCTCCAATAATGCTAACACTTGCACCTGTAGTAATACGTTTTAATTCAGTTTCTTCAAAATTTTCGAAATCAACAACGGCTTGAATATTATTAGAAGTAGAGCCATCATTTAAAGCAACAAAACGATTGCTTCTAAAGGTTCTTACCCATCCCATAATTTTTACTTGCTGCCCAAGTTTATCGCCTTTAAGCAGTTCTTTAATTTTAATGCGTTGCATAATTCTACTATGTTTTTATAAAGCCACAAATTTAATGGAACCTAAGAACATTTATTCTAAAGCTAACTCTGTTAATGATAGAATGATTTAATAGAAAAAACACTACAAAGTAGTTGTCAATATAAAATTGAACTAAATTGTATGGCGTTATTCATTCATTTAATCATTAAAGCATTGAAGATATTCTTTAAATAAATGAATAACCTTTTACTTATTAAATTGGAAGCAATCCTTATTAATTCTAATCGACCGCAAAAAAACCACTTTTTAACTGATTTGTCAATTAATGATATGGTTTGTATAAAATTTTAGGGCATCAAAATTGTATTGCCTATTCAAAAAAGGTTCTATTTTTGAATGTAGCTAATTTTTAAATGCAAAAACTATCCTTATCCCAATCCTTAAGTCAGAAGCTGAGCCCACAACAGATTCAGTTTATTAAGCTATTACAAGTGCCAACCGCTGAGTTGGAATCGCGTATTGAGGAGGAGTTGGAAGTTAACCCTGCGTTGGAAGAAGGAGAGGAAGATGAATCGCCTATTCAAAGCCAGGAGGAAACTACAGATACTGATTTTGATGAAAAAAAAGAGGAAGAAGTAAAATCTGAAGACGATATAAACGTAGAAGATTATTTGCGTGACGATGATTTTGGTGGCTACAAAATGCAAGGAGATGGAGAGGCATTTGAAGAACGAGATATGCCAATTTCCACAACGGCTTCTTTAAATGAACAATTGCTTTCGCAACTTGGGTATTTAAGGTTAGATGAACGGCAGGTTAAAATAGGGGAGCAGCTTATAGGCAGTATTGAAAGTGATGGATATATACGCAGAGATATTGAGGCCATTATTAATGATTTAATGTTTGCCCAAAATATTGAAACTGATGAGGATGAAATTGAAGAAATCTTATTTAAAATTCAAGATTTTGACCCTGTAGGGATTGCAGCTCGTAATTTACAAGAGTGCTTATTAATTCAGTTAGAAAGGCTTCATGAGCAAAATCCTAATACGCGTTTGGCCCAAACCATAATTGATCGATGCTTTGATGAGTTTACAAAAAAGCATTATGCTAAAATTATAAAAAAACTTGATCTCGAAGATGAGGAAGATATAAAACCAGCTATCGAGATCATTACTAAATTAAACCCTAAACCAGGCGGCACATCAACGGGGTTGGTGAAAACACAATACATAATTCCTGATTTTATGCTATCAAATAATGATGGTGAGTTAGAAATTACGTTAAATTCTAGGAATGCCCCTGAACTAAAAGTGAGTGCATCTTATTCTGATATGTTTGAAGCTTACGCTAAAAGCGATAAAAAGGATAAGAAATTAAGAGAAACGGTTTCGTTTGTGAAGCAAAAATTAGATTCTGCAAAATGGTTTATCGATGCCATTCGCCAAAGGCAGCAAACCTTGCTTAAAACTATGCGAACCATTGTAAATTATCAGCACGAGTATTTTCTTACGGGCGATGAAAGTAAACTTCGACCTATGATATTAAAAAATATCGCAGAAATAATTGATATGGATATTTCTACGGTTAGTCGTGTAGCCAATAGCAAATCTATACAAACGGAGTTTGGCACTTATATGCTTAAGTATTTCTTTTCTGAAGGAATTGCAACAGATTCGGGGGAAGACGTAAGTAGCCGCGAGGTTAAAAATGAGCTTAAAAAACTGATTGATGATGAAGATAAATCTAAGCCGTTCTCCGATGATAAATTAGAAGGGTTTCTTCGCGAAAAAGGATACACCATTGCAAGAAGAACAGTGGCCAAATATAGAGAGCAACTAGATTTACCTGTGGCTCGTTTACGTAAAGAGCTTTTGTGACAACTAGGGTCGCAACAGTTATATCTTATGTGCTTCATCCTTTAATGATGAGCACCTACTTGTTCCTTTTACTTGTTTTTATTGCGCCTCATACTATTTTACCAATAGGCTTTAGTATGTCGGGTTCAATAGTGCTGGTCTTATTAATTTTTATCACAACTTTTATAATTCCAGTGCTGAGTTTATTTGTTCTAAAAATGTCGGGGAGTATTTCTTCTTTGTTGTTAGATAAAAAGGAAGAGAGAATAACTCCAATGTTATACACCGTTATTATGTATGGTGTTACCACTTATTTATTTGGATCAAAGGCTGAGTTGGGAGAAATGATTTTTATCTTTTTAGGTATCTCCACATTATTAATTTCTTTAACAATTACGATCACCCTATTTTGGAAAATAAGCTTGCATGGTATGGGCATTGGTGGGTTTGTTGGATTAATTATGGGACTAAATCAGCAGTCAGTATTAAACCATTTTGAACTTATATTGCCCTTGCTATTTTTAGTTTCGGCACTTGTTTTAAGTGCAAGGCTAAGGTTAAATGCACATTCGCCTGCACAAGTTTATGTGGGCTTTGTAGTTGGCATTATTGTAAGTTTTGTTAGCTTTATTATTAATGGTGGGTTCTAATAATTCATTTCTTTCAAAAAACAAATAGAACGCAGTCAGATTGTTCGTTATCTTTGATCCCGAAAGGGTTTCCAGCGTTTTCCATATACTGCCTAAAATTTTATTGCATTATCTAGATAGTGCTTCAAAAATTTTAGTTGTCTATGAAAACCCCTGAAAATTTTGATGCAAATGAATTATTAGAACCCACCTTATTTAATTTGATAAATATGTACCAATTTATAAAATACGAAACCGCAGAAGGTGTAACCACTATTACGATTAACAGGCCTGATGTATATAATGCACTTAATGACGAAACCACGTATGAGTTGCAAGATGCTTTTAAAAAAGCAACCAAAGATGATGAAACAAGAGTGGTGGTTTTTACAGGAGAAGGCAAGGCATTTTGTTCGGGGCAAGACCTAAAGGCCGCTGTTGGAGATCAAAAACGATCGTTTTCAGCCTCACTTGAAAAAAGGTATAATCCATTAATTAAATTGATGCGAAATATGCCGAAGCCCATTATTTGCAAAATAAATGGGGTGGCTGCAGGCGCAGGATGTTCATTGGCTTTAGCTAGTGATATTTTGGTAATTGCCGAAGAAACATTTTTGGTAGAGGTATTTGTTAATATAGGATTGGTTATGGATTCGGGCTCATCTTACTTTTTGCCTAGAGTGGTTGGTTCTTCCAAAGCATTTGAATTGGCAACTATGGGTAGCCGTGTGTATGGTAAAGAAGCCGTTGAATTAGGCATTGCTAATAAAGCTGTGCCTTTGGCAGAGTTAGATACTGCTGTAAAAGAATACACTGATTATTACCGCAGTGCGCCAACCAAAGCCATTGGCTTAATGAAAAAGATGCTTAATAAATCGGGCAATAGTAATTTGAAAGAAATGCTTGAATACGAAAAGTATTGCCAAGATATAGCAGGCGCTTCGCACGATTACAAAGAAGGGGTAGATGCTTTTTTAGAAAA
>CAZQWZ010000113.1:0-8360 GCA_964596935.1 uncultured Roseivirgaceae bacterium | reverse complement strand
TATAGTATAATCAATAACGTCTGAATTATTAGGAAAAGCTAGTATATGAGCTTTCTTATTTACCTTAATCAGTTTTAAATCTTTGATTTCGTTAGTAAAATATAAACCAGATTTTGAAGGAGGAACAAACTCAAATTTCATCTTTCCATAATTAAACAACACCCCTCCTACACTTGCATCTGCTCTTGGCGTTTCAATTTCAGAACCATATTTATTGCCTCCATAAACTATATCCATATAGCCATTGCCATCAAAATCGAATAGTTCAAATGCGTTGATAGAAGAAAATTGAGTTTCAATGGGTAGGTTTTGTATAGAATAAGTTTGATTATCTACATTTTCAAGCACAATAGATTCAAACATTTTAGCCTCAAGCCGGTAAGAATTAGTTAGGTCTTTAATCCCATAAATATCGTATAAGTTAGAAGATGCAAAACTATCATAATCCTTAAAGTTACTTTTAATAGAAGGCACTTGTTGCGAAGAACACTCTCTACCTCTAACAGGAAACTCTTCGCCATCATTATAATAACTTAACACAATATCATTAGATCCATTAACATCGTAATCATTATAAAACAATTTGAATGGCTCCTCTTTGGTTGCTTTGTATTTATAGCTTGTGCCTAAATTGCCCAAAACATAATCAAGGTCGCCATCTTTATCAAAATCAAAAGGAGTTATTGTATTCCACCAACCATTTGTATTAGATATGCCCATATTTTCAGAGCTATCTACATATTCTCCCTCAATATTTCTGAAAACTTTAACTGGCATCCATTCGCCAACCAATATTAAATCAATGTCGTTATCATCATCAATATCTTGCCAAATACCATCGGTAACTAATCCTATTTCATGTAGCTCTGGGCAAACTTTATTGGTAACATCCTTAAACCCTAAAGTGCCTTCTTCAACAAATAAGTTTTTATAAATGTAGGTTGAAGCTGCTTTTGGGTATTTCCCTGGTATTTGTCTTCCTCCTAACAATAAATCCATATCTCCATCCTTATCATAATCAGATGCTAAAATAAGTTGACCACTAATGTTGTTAAACTTTAAATTAGATAAGGTAAACTTCTCACCTTTGTTTAAAAGAACAAAACTCTCATACAGTTCATCCTCAATTTGCCCTTCATTTCCACCTGTTACAACCACTAAATCCTCTAGGTTATCATTATCTAAATCAACAAATAAAGCAGCAACTTCTTCTTTAGCTGGTGGTGTTTCAAATACCAAATTAGCGTTGCCATTTTCTATTTTATATAGTTTTCCGCTAAAACCAAATGCCCCCGGCATATATAATAAATCGTGGTTTAAAGAATAGCCAACCTTTGGCCCAATATCAGACATGGTGTGAGGTAACAAAACTTCTTTTTGGTAATCATCATAGTTGTTTTCTGAATGAGTTAGGCTGTTAAAATTTGATGATTTATTAACCAGCTTGCTATCTAAATTAACAGTTTGAATCTCAGTTTTCACAACTGTGGTATAGTCAATCTGAAACCTTCTATTGGTTTTTATATTGTTGAATGATGAGGTTTTTCCATTGCTCCAAGTAATTTCAATATTCACTTTTTTAACATTTTCACCTAGCCCTATCACTTGGGTATTATCGCTGGTAGAATAAAACCCTCTGGCATTACTCAATTCATTATATATGGTTTTGTCTTTTGTTTCAATTTTAATCTTTGTACCATATAAACTTACCCCTCGAGGAGTTATCAAATCAATAATAACAAAATTGTTATCACTTATTTGGTCTATGCCATTTTTATAAATTGATGCCTTGGCATTGATGTTATTAAATACGATATCTAAATCACCATCTAGATCTAAATCCGCATAGGCCGACCCTACAGTAAACCCTTTTTTACTAAACCCCCAAGTTTCAGTAGTATTTTCAAAATTATAATTGCCATCATTTCTAAAAGCGTAGTTTGTCAGTGGTTCAATGGGATAAAAACTCAATAGGGTATCTAAAGAAATAAACTCCCAAATATTTAAAGACTTAGGATCTGCTACATAAGAATCTATGAGTTTTACATATGGCTTTAAATAAATTTTGGCTCTTTTATTTGCATCATTATTTCTTATATCTCGTAGTAAGCCATTGGTAATTATAAGGTCTTTATTCCCGTCATTATCAAAATCTGCCAATAACGGACTCCAGCTCCAATCCGTATAAGCCACATTAGCCAATTGAGAGATTTCACTAAACCTTACAACACCATCACTATCCACCCCATTATTTACTTGTAAAGTATTTAACATGTATTGGTAATGCCCGCCACTTTCAACTGTGCTCCAAAAGGCTTTGGGGTTCATCCCACTCATATTTGCTTTAATGCGGTAATTGTCTTCGGCTACCATATCAACAACTACCTGATCCATTAAACCATCATTGTTTATATCTGCAATATCGCATCCCATACCGAAATAAGAAATATGACCCATGCTTTCATCTATCGTATTTTTAAATGTACCATTTTTCTGATTGATGTATAATTTATCGGGCGAATTATAATCATTGGTAACATAAAAATCAGGCCACCCATCATTATTATAATCTGATACAACTACAGATAGAGGATACCCTTTATCATACACATTTGCCTCTTGGGTTACATCTATAAAAACACCATTGTTATTTTGCATCAATTTACCTGCTAACACGGGGCTTCGCCAATCATAGGGTTTAAGTGGTGATAGAAACCCTGGGTTAGGAGGTTGATTAACAATATATACATCCAAATCTCCATCTTTATCATAATCAAAAAAAGAGGAATGTTGGCTACGCCAAATATCACCAAGGCCATACTCATTTGCTGATTCAGTAAATGTTAAATCTCCATTATTTATGTATAATTCATTTTTTCTAAGCTCAGGATAATCATCATAGAGTGTTTTACATACATATATATCCATTAACCCATCTTGGTTGATATCCACCATATTTACTCCAGCCGTCCACCCTCCTTTATTCAGTATTCCTGCAGGCAAGGTAATATCTTCAAACTGCATCTCTCCCTTATTTATGTACAAGGCATCAGAAACTTGATTGCCTCCTAGGTAAATATCGGGTAACCCATCATTATTTATATCTCCTATTGCTACACCACTACCGCTATAAAAAGCACTGTACAAGAAAATGTTTGCTGTATCATTATCTACTACAGTATTATTAAATTCTATACCCGTTTGGTCTTGCTCTAACTCTTGAAAAAGAGTTTGTGAATATGCACTAAAAGCAACAGTAAAAATTGATAGTATAATTAAAAAAAATCTCATTGCTAAAGTGGTCTAATTTGATTTTAATAAATGTACTCAAAAATAGCAATTTGTACAAAACAAAAAGAGGCTGAATTTATTCAGCCTCTTTTTTTATTATTGATTTAGGACGCCTATCTATTCCAACCAACTTTATCGGTAAAAATATTTACTTCTGCCTCTGTTGGAGAGTTACTGTTAAATAAATATTCATCTGTACTATAATGCCAGCGCACAGGAATGGCTGTTCCTGATACAGGAGTTAAAGCAGGAATTCCTGTTCTTCTCCAATCACTATACACTTCTGGTTGTATAAATAATGCAATATATTTTTGAGTCATAATCATCTCTAAAGTTATATTACCCATTCCTGGATCAATCGCAGCCTGTGCTACATACGTATCATACTCTGCTGTACCTAAACCAAGCTCAGTAAATGAAGCATTAATTCCAGCCAAATAAGCTGTTCTTAAATCTGCTGCACTTCCACCTGTTCTTTGCAACGTTTCGGCAATTACAAACTGCATCTCTCTATAAGAAATCAATTGCTGATCATAAGCAGCAATTAAGTAAGGATGGGCTCCTGCATCAAAAACAGGGCTCATTTGTGCCATACGGTCTGTATCATTTAGTCCCGTCATTAATGCAGCCATAGTTGGATGAAATTCTATATCCCCTTGTCTATCTCTATTAAATCTAAACCATGGACTTTCTGCACCTGATTCGAACATAAACGACATATTATCGCCTCTTGAACCAAATGAAGCTTGTGCTTCGGTTAAAGCAGAAGCGTAGTTACCTTGGTGAAGAAATGCTCTTGCTTTAATTGCATGTACAGCTAAAGCCCATTTAGCCATGTCTCCCCCGTAATATACATCTTCACTACCTGGGGCTAATGCTCCAGCAGCTCCATTTATCAATGTAAGTGCATTATCTAACTGAGCCAATGCAGCAGTATAAATAGAAGCTTGCGTATCATAAGCAGGGTTGATATTACCTATCCCTTGTAATGCTTCTGTGTAGGGCATGTCATCCCAAACATCTGTTGCTTGTAATAGCGTGTAGGCAGTTAAAATGTCTACTAACGCTTCATAGTGAGAGTATCCATTTTCCACAGAAGTTACTTTAGCTGTCTGTAGTTCAACCAAAATATTCTCATACGTGTTTTGCCATGCCGAATTAAACCTATTAGGTGTAAGACCAGTATATTGGTTAAATGATGACCATTGCCTTGCCACACCTTCCACTTGTTGAACCAACATAGAGTTAAAGCGAGAGAAATCTCCCCCTGTCATATCTGCCAATGCAATCTGGATAGCTGGTGTTTGCGCTGTAACGGCAACACTAGTTGGGTTATCTGGATCTTGATTAATATCTCCACCAACGAATTTCTCGCAGGAAGTTGAAATAAATAATACCAAGACCAATAAATTTATTTTTAAAATATACTTTTTCATATTATTTTAATTTAAAAGTCTAAAGAAAGTTTGAAAATAAGTGAACGAGTACTTGGCATGTTAAAATAGTCAAATCCTTGGCCATTACCTGTACCTGTTAAACTTGTTTCTGGATCAATACCATCATACTTTGTAGTAAACCAAAGATTACGACCTACTACACCGATAGAACCTCCTCGTATAAATTTCTGTCCAAAAAGGTTTCTAGGGAAACGATAGTTTAAAGAAACTTCTCTTAACCTAACCCAACCACCATCTTGTACAAACTGCTCTCCTACAGCTCCAAATCCACCAAGTGATGACGTCCAGTAATTTTGGTCTCTAACAATTGGTAAATTATTAGGAGAGCCGTCAGAAAGAACTCCATCAATTACAAATGGATCTTCTTCTCTTGTTTCAGCTGTTAACTGTGAGCGGCCAAAGAAAGATAATGCCCATGCAGTACCATTCCATAAATCTCCTCCTTGTCTCCAATCTAATAAAAAGCCTAGTGAAAAGTTTTTATATGTCATTGTGTTATTCCAACCAATAATAAAATCAGGGTTAGGGTCTCCAATAGCTCTTTGAATAGGATCAACTGCTTGGTAACCATATTCAGATGAAGTAGGATCATCGTTAATAACAACGGCTCCAGAAGGAATATTCAATCCATCATCGTTTGCGCCACCTGCATCCGCTCTAAGGTAAGCACCACCAAAAATGGCACCATACTGATTGCCTGCTACCAAGTAGGTTCCTGCACTGCTAAACCCTGCAATGAACAACCTCTCAATACCAGGAGCTAATTTATCAACAATGGTTTTAGATTTTGTATAGTTAACTTGTGTATTCCAAGTAAAGTCTCCTGCCTGAACAGGTATAGCATTAATGGTAACTTCAACGCCATCAGAAGTCATCTCTCCAGCATTTAGCCAAACATTTGCAAAACCTGTTGATAACGGAAGAGATGCATTAAGTATGGCATCTGTCGTATTTCTTTTGTAATAAGCAACATCTAAGCCAACACGTCCTTCAAAAAATCGTAAGTCTAGTCCAAACTCCATTGAAGTGGTAAATTCAGGTGTTAAATTTGAATTTCCTAATGTTGAAGACTGATCATATCCATTAACTCCTGCTATTGGGAAATTAATGTTATCTGCCCAACCGTCACCTACCGAAGGACTAACATATGCTGATTGTGTAGAATACGCAACTGGAGGGCCAGCTCCAACTTTAGCATAAGAAGCTCTCAGTTTGCCAAACGTAAGTGGACCTGTATTATCCAACAATTCTGTAAATACAAAGGCTAAAGAAGCAGATGGGTATGTAAATGATGTACTAGATAAATCAAAATCATCTCCAGGTACTCCTAAACGTGAATCATAATCATTTCTTACTGCTAAGGTTAAGAAAAGTGTATTTCTCCAACTTACTTCTCCTTGAGCAAAAAATCCTAATGTTCTATATATAGAATTATTTTCAGTAGCAGTAATTGTTGAAGCGTTTGAAATATGCACAAATCCTGGAAATCCTAGGTTATCCCCTCTTGCTTGAAGGCTATGTGCATTAAAAGCAAATAAATTTACTCCTGCTAAGTAATTAATTCCAAAATCATTGTTCAATTGACCACCTCCTAAAAAGTTAAAGTAGGCATCTGTTTGGCGCGTATTGTGTTCTGTATTAAATACACGTCCACCTGGGGCTGTTCTAGAATTAATTTCAAAACTTTGTTTACGAATATCGGTAGTCACATCTTGACCAACATTAAGTCCTAATTGTGCCCATTTATTAAATTTATAATCAATTTTAATATTACCGAACATACGATCAACACCTTCTGTTTTTAGTGAATTATTAACTGACCAATAAGGGTTATCATATCCACCACCACCTCGGTAGTTTCTTTGGCTTCCATCAGCAAACACATAAGAAGAAGGGTTGTCAACAGCATCACTACCTAATCCATTTGAGTTATCAAATGTAGAAGGTGTTCTATACATACCTAATAACAAACCAGATGTATTTGATCCTTGCTGCACTCTTACATAATCCGATCTTGTATAATTAACTGATCCAGTAAAAGTCAACGCATCCGTTACTTTTATACTAGATGCCAACTTAAAAGTTTTTCTCTTGTATTCTTCACTTGGAATAACACCATTGGCTCTAAGATCAGAAGCAGAAAATCTAAAAGTTGCTTTATCTCCACCACCAGATACACTTAGTGCATTGGTGTACGAAGTAGCTGTTTGAAAGAATGAATTAACATTGTCATACACATTTGCAGCTTGTCCATTACCTCCTGATTCAACTAAAAATCCATTATTATCGTATTTGTAATTCCCATCATTATCAAAGGCATTTGCTCCAGGAGCATTAGGGTGAGATGGATCTTTACTATACTGTAATCCTGATATTCTTGGCCCCCAAGAAGTAGAACTTCCTGTAGAAGGGTCATCATATGCTCCTCCCCATCCTTGCGCGTATTCATCTTGCAAATCAATGGTTGTAGTTATATTATCAATAGCTACTTGAGTAGAAAAATTTACATCGATTCTACCATTATTAGAGCCTTTCTTAGTTGTAATTAAAATTACACCCGTTGCACCAGCTGTACCATATAAGGCAGTTGCAGCAGCACCCTTTAAAACTGTCATAGATTCAATATCTTCTGTATTTAAATCCATCAATCGGTTAGATTGAGCAGTTCCAGCAGTATTTCCTCCAATTGTTTCGTTATTTGTTCTAACACCATCAATAACAATCAAAGGTTGATTATCTCCAACAAACGAAGTTGTTCCACGAATAACGATTCGAGAACCCCCTCCAACAGAACCAGATGATCTAGTTACCTGAATACCTGCTGCCTTTCCAACAAGTGCATCTACTGGGTTATTGGCACCAGAATTTAGAATGGCTTCGCCATCAACCTGCTGTACGGCATATCCCAATGCTTTCTCATTTCTCTCAACACCGAAGGCTGTAACCACAACCTCACTCAGTTGCTGAATATCCGAATCCATTTGAACATCAACAACACTTCGGGTTCCTATTAACACCTCTTGGGTTTCTAACCCAATAAATGAAAACACCAATGTACCGACATCTTCTGGTACAGTTATCTTAAAGTTACCATCCATGTCGGTAACTCCTCCTTGTGTGGTTCCTTTAACCACAACATTTACTCCTGGTAAAGTTGATCCATCATCTGTAGATGTAACCTTACCAGAAATTGTTCGATCTTGAGCAAACGACATGGTGGTAACCATGAGTAAACTTAAGCCGAGTAGTAATAATTTTTTCATGCTTTTTTGTTTAGGTTGAACATAAAATTACTTTTCAATCTCTAAAACTAGGTATTTTGCCTATTAATAAAAAAATATAACTCCTATTATTTTGTTATTCACTAACCTTTATTAGTGGATTGTATGCACAAATAGGATTATTTCAACAATTCGATATTAATCTCTAGAAATTTTGTTATATACCTTAATCGCAGTTGATTTTGTCTAAAGAATTAATTTAAGCAAAATTAAATATCATTGTACCTATTCAGGATCCAGGTTAGCAACTAATCTGAGGCTATTAAAGACATTAGCTCTGTTTCACTTTTACGTTTCGAATAGCTCTTTCAGAAGCATTATTATCGGCAGG
>CAZQWZ010000112.1:0-8413 GCA_964596935.1 uncultured Roseivirgaceae bacterium | reverse complement strand
ATCTATCTATCTATCTATCTATTGTAGAATTTCAATTTCAACTCGCACATTTTTAGAAGCCAATCCGTCAAATTTATCGTAAATAGGCTTTTTGCCTCCGTAGCCTTTTACTTCCATTCTGGCAGCAGCAATACCATTATTTAATAAATACTTTTGAATTATTTCAGCTCTTTTTAAAGATAACTTTTTTGCCGAACCGCTTTTTTCTTTGGTAGCTTGGCTTAATGAAAAGTACTCAGGTACTTCGCTATCTATCTCAATAATTTTACCAGAAGCATTGCCATTGGTGTGCCCCGATATACGAATGTTATAAGCAGATTTTTCTTGTAGCAGCCCTAATAAGCTATTTAATTCAAATTGGGATTCAGGCTTCATAATGGCAGCATCTTTATAAAAAAAAACATTATACATAATGGCTACATCGCCTTTTTCATATCTTTTTAGAGGAAAATCTATCAGAAGTGTATCCCCTTTAATTTCTAAGAAAGCTTTAGTGTCTTCACTTATTTCTTCATTAAGTTTTAAGCCATGTTGCGATTTTTTATAGCCAAATATTTCTGCTATAAACTCTAACGAATTTGATTGGTTATGAGGGTCGTTAATATAAGAAACCTCATGTGCTCTTACAGACCGAATTAGCTTAAGCCGATCAGGATCGATGATATTTACAGAGCCCGTTACCTTAGACAGTGTAACGAAATTGAACGTGTTAAATATAACTTTATATTGTTTTTTGTCAGTTATAAACAATTCTGGTGTGTACTTAGTAATTTCAACTTTTTTAGGTTTAATATCAGCTTTAGGTGTGTCTGATGATAAAATAGCAGGGCTTACAACAGCGGGTTCTGTATTTCCTACTTCAGGGCTAGTGCTATTAACGGTGTCATCATTATGTGTAATCTCATTTTCAGGAATGCTGCTTATTGCTGTCATTCCTGAGTTGGGCGAAAAAACCAAGACCCATGCATCTTTAAAGGGTGTATTTTCTCGTGTAGGCTTTACTGTTAAAATGGCATCGTCCACAGAGTTAAATGTTTTAATATGTATATAATAAAACATGGTTTTATCGGAAAAAGAAATTTTAGCATTTTCACCCTTAGTGATTAACTTACTTCTAAATTTTGATGCATTAATTTTATTTTGGAAAGACCCAACTACCAAATATATACCATTTTGCAGAGGTTCAATGTTATTAGATTGGGCTGAACTTGTAGAAATGATTGAGAAATTAAAGATGGCTGCTAAAAGAATCCACTTTTTCATATAATAGATTTTGGTTAAAAAGCCTTGTACTTATATTTGTAAGCTAGTAAATAGACTTTGTTATATTGGAAAAGTAATATTTATATTAAAAATTAACAAATTGAATACCTATAAAGTTATATTAATTGGCTGATATATCTAATTATGGTTAAAAATTTATTAATACATCGGTTTTAAATCACTAAAAGTTAAGTAAATGAAAAGAATTCTTACTATTTCAATATTGTTTCTAACGGTTTCATGTTCAAACATTTCGAGTAACGAGCAAATTTTAAAGGAGATTGATTTTAATAAATCCGAAGCGATAGAATTGCACGATGAATTAATGGCTAAGATGGGAGAGCTTAAATCATTGAAAAAGCAATTGAATATTTTGGTAGCAGATAGTATTGAGAATAAAAATGGCGAAATTGAATTATCGGTTGTTAAAATCGAACAGGCAGACAAATCTATGTGGGATTGGATGCATGATTTTGATATAGCCTATACGAATGATAATGACTCTATCACATTAAATTATTTTGAGGCTAAATTAGAAAGCATAAGAAAAGTAGAAAACCTATTTGATTCTGCTATTTACCAAAGCAATCAATTGATTGAATAATTAATTATTATGCTCGTGCTCAATAATTAAGGTAACGATAGACTTACTAGATTTATTCACAGAAAAGTCTGCTGCAGAAGTTTTAAATTCCACTTGCTCAATAGGAACAAGCTTATCTGAAAGGGTGGAGAAAACTTTTTCTTGAAAGCTCCCATCGGCTTCTCTTATTTTTTTGTACAAATAATCAGTATTCAAATCTTCTTTTGAAAACAATACACATAAGTAGTCGGTGCCAATAGTTTCATCTATTTCGAGAGGAGTATTTTCATCTGGCACGTAAAAACTTGCCTCTCTCGAAAATGCAGCACTTGTTAAATTAGGTGGAAAAAGAGGAAATATTTCTCCGGTTAAATCACTTGCAAATACATAAAGAAACCCTGTGCTATGGTTTATTATTTTTACTTTGAATTGAGTTCCAGAAGGGTAAGATTTATTTATTTTATAATATCCTGGTTTTAGTTGGGTTAACTCCATATTGCCGCCAGCTACCATTTCTAATTCTATGCCTCCAGATAATTGAGATGTAGAATTTTTGGAAGGAATCATATATAGGCTGTAGGCTTGTCTTGTAAAGGTGATAAAGTCTTCGTATGGTATCCACAAGAAACCATCATTGCCCCACTCAGTACCTTGGCTATTCATCACTTCAAAAGCTCCTCCAAACTTATCATCATCATACCCAACTACACATAATGCTTTTGTTGGCAGATTTACACTAAATGATTCTCGAGGATGCCAAAAGTCTTTTGCGTATTCAAATGATTTGCCATAATGCATTGCAATTACAACAGGTAAATTCTCAGAAAGAGTTGTTTTAATTGCATTTATCTTTTTTGTATGAGTATCGTTTGTGTCATATAATCTAACATATTCTGATATTTTGTTTTCTGCCGCTTTGGTTTTATTATTCTCGGGAGAATGAGTTACACTTCGAACGGGGAACTCTGTAAATCTTGGAGTTCCTAAGCTTTTCATAGCTTTTAGAATTTGTGCAATAGAAACGGGTTGTTTAGAATTGTATTCTTGTGTTTCTTCAGATGCATAATAGTAAGGGAATAGGGGAGAGAATGCATTCTCAGTTATAGGTTTTCCTGTTCGCTTAGTTTGCTGAGCTTCAATAATTGTTAATGCAGCATAAGATGTTGCCCAAGCAGCACTAGTAGGGTAATCAAACTGGTTTAGGGGTTTCGGGGCATATTCTTTTAGGCTATAATTTGTGGGAAGTATGCGAGTACCACCTCTAACAGAAAAATACCTCTTTTCAATTTTCTGATATTCAAAATCACTTATTACAACCCCTTTTGGGTTTGTCTGTGCAAAGGCAGAAAATGAGAAACAAAAAATAGGTAGAATAAGAGCTATTCTACCTATTTTTCTTCTAGCTACAGCTATTTTATTGTGCCACAAATACAAAATCGCTTCCTGGTTCATTATCTCCAAATTCTCCTGCATGGGGCTCCATCTTTAAATTGAGCAAATACCCATTTAATTCTTGTAAAGTTAGTATTTTATCTTGTCCACCATAGTCTCTTAATGCCATTAAAAATTTACGAGCAAATGGAGAGTGCCCGCCAGGTGTTCCATCGGCAACATATTGCTTGCCACCAGAGGTTACATATTTTCTTGTTTTCCAGCGTAATCTTCTTTCAATAAACTCTGAACGGGTAATGTCGGAATACATATCATCTTGACCTCTACTTCCAGAGCGTGCTACTAGAGGATCAAACGTGCCCCCAAAACAAGCATCTAAAGTAAGGAAGATATGTTCTGAAGGAATGTTGTTTACAACGGTTCTTAATGTTGAATGAGATATATAGGAGGTTTTACCGGGGTCATTAACTTTACTATCTTTTCCTACTAAATAGCCTTCTGTAAATATTTCATCAAATTGCCCATGGCCTGCAAAGAAGATAAACAATTGATCTGAAGGTTGGTAGCTTTTCATTGCATACTCCCTAAGTTTTGACATTATTTCGGCTGTAGTTGGATTTAAAACTAAATCAACTTTAAATCCATAGTATTTTTCAAGTTCTTCACCAATCGTTTGCACATCTTTTACTGGATTAAACAGGTTGTTCCATTCATCATATTCATCCCCTCCGAATAAGAGTGCATAATCTGTTCGATTGGATGCGATAGGTGAAGAACCTACCATTTTAAGAACTCGCATATCTGTACTAGTTATATCATCCATGCTTGTAGCAACCACCTTAATAATATTATCACCTGGTTTAAGTGTGATGTCTCTTTCTATTATTTTATCAAATCCAGTATTGGCAGCAGGCCTAAATCCTCTAGCTTCACCAATAAGTTGGTCATTTAAAAAAATATCGGCACTTTTCAATTTTCCTTCACTTTTAATGCCCACTTTTACTGAATACATCTTCTCAATAACAGTAGTTTCATAAGACTGAGGGGTCATCCAAGATATTGCAGGAGTAATTCCTGATAAATCTAGCGTTATGCTATTACTCTTTTCACTAACAATTTGTGCAAATGTTGCACTCGATGCAAGTAATACGATTAAAATTGATTTGAGCACTTTCATGATGTTATATTTAATTGAATTTTAAAATTACAAATATTATTTGAATAATACACTTACATTTTGCATTTTATTTTTGTAAATGTTTAGTTCTTAGGTAATTAGTATAAAATTATTTTTTGGGATTGAATTGTTGATCCTATTTTCATCATTACTATATATAGCCCCGAGGGTACTTTTGTCCCTTTTGCACTTACTCTATCCCAAGTTATTTGATGGAATCCATAAGCTTGCTTTTCATTTACAAAGGTTATCACCTTTTTACCTTGTAAATTGTATAAACTTACTTCAACATTATTACCGTCATTTAGCTCAGGTATGTTAAATGGAATAACTAAATGGTCTTTAGCTGGGTTCGGGTAAATATCGCCTAGTGTGATTGATAACGGCAGGAGTTTATTGTTAATCTCATCTATACTGCCATAAAATATTTTAAAACTTTGCCCATTAGTTGCAGTAAATGAATAATTATTTACTGCACTCATATCTATCCTTTTTTGGTTGGAGATATCGTAAAGTACACGAACGTAATTTGTTTGTTCATTCTCATTTAACTCCCAATCTAGCAAATACACATTGCCTTCTTTAAAATCACTCATTGCAATTTTCCATTCATAATAATTGGCTATTGGAACAAAATCTGAAGAGAATGAAGGAATAAAGAACTCAGGGTGCTCTATTTTTAATGACGCACTTGTTGTTAAAGATGGTAAACTCACTAAATCATATTTGTCATACGATTGGTTCGCATTTTCGTGCATCCCAACTTTTGATTGGCTTATAATTTTTCCATCATCTTTAAGATTAAGAGTTGTAACCCAAGAAGGTAAATCTTTAGCTTCATTCTCTGTAATTCTTCCTCCGTTTGTAGGTAACGATGTATTCTTAATTAATGGAATTTTAATAGTCATATCTGCATTAGACAATACAAACCCTGCTTGGAAACTAAGTAAATGATTTTGAGAGTTAGAATAGGAGCCTAACCATACTTTTAAATTTGTATTTAGTTGGTCTATGTTAACGACATCTGCATTAGCATCTAATACTTCTTGCCAATCAATACTAAAATTATAAGGATTGCCAATTAGGTTGTAGCCTTGTCTAACTTGTATTTCTACTGGCTCAGTTGGGGTTACTTTTGGGGTGCTTCCAGCACCTGTATTTATAGTGATGTTATTCTTCGCTAAAATAAAATATCCTTTACCTAACTGCATGGTAGTGCCACTTTTGTGCTCATTAAAAGATCCTACACCTGTTGCTGATGGTGTATAGCTGTAGAATTTCCAATTTTCACCATAAGCTCCTAATTCATCAAATACTGTATTTGTATTGCTACTATTCAAATTGAGTGGGATACTAATTGCGCGGTATGCATTCGCATCTGTTTCTGAAAATTTAATACGATCGCTTGGTATGCGCAAGCCATCTCCTGAGTGAGTGATATTAATAAAGTTAGAGGTTGTTTCTATTGAACCTCCATTTGTAAAGTCTCCTTTAAATTTATATTCCACACCTAAAGGATCTTCATCACCTTGTAATGTAAATGAATGCACGGTTCCATTACTTGTGGTATTGCCAATTATAAAGTTGGCAGCAGAGCCATTGGTAACGCCACGGTATAAAAATGTTATATTACTAAAAACTGTATTGTCTTGCACATCTATTGTTATAGCCGTGCCTGTAGTGGCATTAATAGAACTAGGCAATGAGGTTAATGTAAAGTCAACTGACTGCACGGTAACTGTTACATCCCAATTTTGTGTGGTTGTTCCATTTTCTGCCGTTACAACATAAGTTACAGTGTTGGTGAAATCATTAGTGGTTGTGCCGCTTATTTGTTCTGTTCCGTTTACAGTAACTACAGCTCCATCTGATAATGTAAAAGTGGCTACTAATGCGGTTACGTCTGTACCGTTAACAACATCAATATCAATTACACCTGTACCAATTGTAGCTGCCCCAGTTTGTTCTGACAGGCTAAAGGATACCATTTCATTTTCGGTGCTTAGTGGTTTTTCTGTATTGTAAATATCAGTTATATCAGTTGCTGTTAGGGCTTTGCTATAAATTTGTATCTCATCAATATCCCCATCAAAATACTCGGTATTCCCATTACCTCCAAGGAACATATCAATGCCATCGGTTCTGATGGTTCCCGTATTAGTAATTTCAGTATCAAGTTGTCCATCAATGTAATAGGTTACTGTTGTTCCGCTATTGACTAATACGATATGATGCCAAGTATCAGTTGTTATCACTTGTGTTCCTGTTGCCGTTGTTTCACCTTGAGAAGCATCTGTTTTAACTAAATATAAATTTCGAGATTGATTAATTTCAAATTGGAACGCTGCTACACTTGTAGCCTGAACTTCAACAATTGGCCCCGTGGAAGCTCCATAAGTAGTTGCAAGTTGGACCCATGCTGCAATTGAGAACTCACCACTTAAATTAGAAGGAGCTGATGCTGTAATTACATCACCTGCTGAATTGAAATTATAAGCACTATTAGCATTACCATATCTATCTGGAGATGGTGTAGCTCCAGTTATGGTTCCATTATGGCCATTACCAGATTGATCGGTTGCATCT
Source organism: uncultured Roseivirgaceae bacterium (assembly GCA_964596935.1). Classification (GTDB taxonomy): domain Bacteria; phylum Bacteroidota; class Bacteroidia; order Cytophagales; family Cyclobacteriaceae; genus JAKISE01. The sequence continues at coordinate 1,412 of CAZQWZ010000112.1, read as the reverse complement.
CCATTAAACGTATAATGGGCTACCAATGGAGAGGGCAGAGTTAATACAGTGCCTGTTACCGACCAATCGGTGGTAGTGGTGCCATCAGTTGCATTTACTCTTACATAATAGGTGGTATTTGCTTCACGCTGAGTAACGCTAGCACCTCCAGAATTAAGCGTGCCTGGTAATACATCGGTTGTAAATAAATCATCGGTAGCAACTTCAATATTATAAGAAGTTGCAGGTGTACTGGTTGACCAGTTTACCACAAAACTATTATGTGTTACCTCGGTAAAAGAAGTAATTTGAGGAATAGCTAGTTCTTCTGTAATTACAACACCAGAGCCAAAACTTAAATCATTGCTATTAGTAGTGGCATCTGGTGTTGTAAAATTGCCTCCACCTACATCTGTAGATGTATTTAATTGCCAATAGCCAACAAGGCCTGCTGTGGCAGCATCTATTTCAATATTAATTGAAGCTTGAATTTCGGCTGTTGTACGAGCTATATTCCAAATACGCACTTCATCCATACTTACTGCTTGATTAATGCCTACATTTAAATCTGAAATAGTACTAGACCTATTCCAATCTAGCTTAATGGTGCTTTTAATCGGAATGCCATCGAAAAGTACAGTGAGAATACCATTTTTGTATGTATAGGCTAAGTGATGCCAACTTCCTTCAGTAAAATCGATATTATCTAAATTTACCCTTAGCCATTGCCCATTAGTTTCAGCACCATCATTAAGGTATGCTTCCAAATATTTTTTTCCACTGTCATTAATATAATAATTTGACTTGTAATAATCTGTACTAATAAAATTATTGTTCCAATCTGGAATGTTAGGAGAAAATGCATCTATTCTAACCAATGCTTCTAGTGTAAATTCAGTGCTCATTTGGTCATCAAATGAAACATGGTTAAGTCCTGTATTTTCGCTTATTTGTGCAAACCTATTAATGGGAGCCACAGCAATTGGGGCATCAGGCCCTTCTTCTGAAAAACGAGTGAGCGTATAATCTACACGAGAAGCAAATGTATTTGGCCCAATAGCTATATTAGTACTACCTCCTAAATAAGCACCAATAACTACATCATCATCCACGGTATCTACAGTCATCACAATTCCTGAATCATCTAATTCTGAGCCTATTTGGTGGAGCCAAAGTTTTTCTCCTGTTGTTGCAATCTTTGCTAATAGTATATCATTGTCTCCTTTGCTACTTAAATTATCAGTACCCCAACTCCAAGCATTTCGGAAAAGACTTCCCAAATAAATAGAATTATCTAACCCCAAAGAAAGGTTTAGGTCTCCCCCATCGTTTCCAATGCCTCCGTAGGTGCCTTGCCAAGCCCAAGTGCCTGAGCCTACACTTATTTTTCCAATAAATATTTCGGAATTTCCAGAAGAGGTTTCTTGTGCAGC
>CAZQWZ010000111.1:0-8476 GCA_964596935.1 uncultured Roseivirgaceae bacterium | reverse complement strand
GTTTATAGGCAAATAAACTTTGCATTGCTTTAATTCTAAGTGTGCGTCTGTTAAGCATTGTAAATAAATAAAAGAACGAAAATAAGGCAATTACAATAATGTAACTGCCTTATTTGTTAATTTGTTAATAAGATAATTTTACTTTTCCGATAGATTCAATTCTCTGTTCAGCTATTTTAATAGCAGCTTCTTGTGTAGAAATTTTTTCGTTTATTGCTAAATCAAAAATTCTTGTACAAGTATCGTAAATACTTTCAGTTTGTTTTAAGCTATTTTCTCTGTTATAGTTGCCATAATACTCAGCACCTACATTAATTAACCCACCAGCATTAATTAAAAAATCTGGCGCATAGGTAATGTCATAATCTAACAGCATATAACCATGTCGTTTTTCATCTTTTAATTGGTTGTTTGCACCACCAGCAATAATTTTTGCTTTTAATCTAGGTATGGTATTATCATCAACAGTAGCACCTAAAGCACAAGGAGAATAAATATCTACATCTAAATCGTAAATTTCATCAGGCCCAACCACTTCGGCTCCTGTGTTTTTTGCTACTTGTTTAAGTTTTGCTTCGTTAATATCTGTGATATATACTTTTGCGCCTTCTTTAACTAAGTGCTCTGTTAAAAACATGCCTACTTGACCAACACCTTGCACGGCAACTTTTTTTCCTTTTAGGCTGTCAGATCCAAAAACTTTGTTGGCCGCAGCTTTTACTCCCATATACACACCGTAGGCTGTAACTGGAGAAGGGTCTCCACTGCCACCCATAGATTCTGGAATACCAGTAACATAATCCGTTTCCATATGAACATATTCCATGTCCTTGGTTTTCATATTAACATCTTCGGCAGTAATGTATCTGCCACCAAGGCTGTTAACAAATCGACCAAACCTACGCATAAAGGCTTCATTTTTTAGCTTGCCAGCATCACCTATAATAACGGCTTTGCCACCACCTAAATTTAAACCACTAATCGCAGCTTTATAGGTCATTCCTCTAGATAAGCGCAATACATCTGTTATTGCTTCTTGTTCAGAGGCGTAATTCCACATACGTGTACCGCCTAAGGCAGGCCCTAAAACCGTGTTATGAATTGCAATAATAGCTTTTAGCCCAGTGGCTTCGTCATTACAAAAAACCACTTGCTCGTGCCCCATTGTGCCAACCTTTTCAAAGATTGATTCGGAAACAGGATTTTCTATTTCTTTTACTACCGACATTTCTTTATTACTGGTTAATTAATTTATGCTAGTTTTGTGTTCCATTCGAAACAGTTTGCATTTTCAGGTGCAAAAATAGTTGATTTTACCCAGTTATTAATCAGTGTTTTGAGTTTACTTACTGCCTGTCCATAAAGTTGTTTATCTTCGTTATGCTAGAAGAAAAAATACTCATTTACACGATAAAACTCCGTTTTTTTCTTCTGCACAAGCCTTGATATACAACTTTAGTAAACCAGACACATTTTTTATAATGAAATACTACATAAGCAACTATTAACATTGAAAGAGTTAAGCCATTTAAATAAATATTTGTTTCGGTATAAGTACCGCCTTCTGTTAGGTATTTTCTTTACTATTCTAACAATTATATTTCAAATATTGCCTGCGCAGGTGGTTAGGTACACCCTCGATTTAGTGGTTGAAAATATTGCTTTGTACAAGCTTTTTGCGGGCGGTGGGTTAGAGTCGGCTATTCACGAACATTTTGCTGCGGGCATTGTCATTTTTGCAGTTATCATTCTTTTATTGGCTCTTATTAGAGGAGTTTTTCTCTTTTTTGTTCGTCAAACTATTATTGTGATGTCTCGTTTGGTAGAGTTTGATCTTAAAAATGAGGTGTATGAACATTACCAAACATTGCCTCTTAGTTTTTATCGAAAAAATAATACGGGCGATATTATGAACCGTATTTCGGAAGATGTGAGCAGGGTGAGAATGTATTTGGGGCCTTCCATTATGTATGGGTTAAATTTGGTTATTTTATTTCTTATTTTAATCCCATATATGTTTTCGGTAAATGTGGAATTAACACTTTATGCGCTGCTTCCATTTCCCTTACTTTCGTTTAGTATTTACTATGTAAATAATATTATTAATAAGCGTTCTGAAGAGATTCAAAAAAGCCAATCGGCATTGTCAACATTTGTGCAAGAAGCATTTTCAGGAATTAGGGTTTTGAAGTCGTATGTAAGAGAAAATGATTCATTAAAATCTTTTACCCAAGCATCTGATGACTATAAGCAAAAATCACTAAAGTTAACCCAGGTTAATGCTTTATTTTTTCCTCTAATAATGGCGATGGTAGGCTTAAGCACCATTTTAGTGGTGTATGTTGGCGGCAAAGAAGTAATTGCTGGCACGATAACTTATGGCAACATAGCGGAGTTTATAATATATGTAAATATGCTTACTTGGCCAGTTACGGCTTTAGGTTGGATAACGAGTATTATTCAAAGAGCTGCGGCAAGCCAACTTAGAATTAACGAATTTCTGACCGAGAAAAATGATATTATAAGTGAGAAGAACATATCGACTGAAATTAAAGGAGGAATTGAATTTGATAACGTAAATTTTACGTATCCAGAATCTGGAATTACTGCGATAAATAATTTTAGCATTAAAGTAAAAGAGGGTAACTCATTGGCCATTATTGGCACTACAGGCTCTGGTAAAAGCACCATTGCAAACTTGCTTACACGTATGTTTGATGTAAATAGTGGAGTAATTAAAATTGACGGAGAACCAATAAAGGATTATAACCCTGCGTGGTTACGTTCGCAAATTGGATATGTGCCCCAAGAGGTATTTTTATTCTCAGATACCATTGCTAATAATATTGCTTTTGGAAGCCAGAATATCTCTATCGAAAAAGTACATCAAGCAGCAAAAGATGCCGATTTGTACGATAACTTGATGGAGTTTCCAAAGCAGTTTGAAACTGTACTAGGTGAGCGAGGCATAACACTTTCGGGAGGCCAAAAGCAGCGAGTTTCAATTGCCAGAGCCATCGCTCGTGACCCTAAAATTTTGATATTAGATGATGCGCTTTCTGCCGTAGATACTAAAACAGAACATATTATTTTGCATAGTATGAAACGAATAATGAAAGGCAGAACGTCCATTATAATTAGCCACAGAGTATCCTCAGCCAAACTAGCCAATACAATAGTTGTGCTTGATGCGGGCGAAATTATAGAGGCAGGCACTCACGAAGAATTGATTGCTAAAAAAGGCAGCTATAAAGCCCTTTATGACAAGCAATTGAAATCGAAAGAAATTTTAGAAGAGGTATAGTTTAATTTTGGTTAAAGAACCTCCCTTGTTAAACATTGCGAAAGAAAGTTGTTAACTTGACTTTGGGTTTGTAAAACATATATTTTACATGGGGCACGATCACCATCACCATTCAACTAGTAATATAAAAGTAGCCTTTTGGCTAAATTTCACTTTTACTATTATAGAAATTATTGGTGGTTTTTATACCAATAGTATTGCCATCCTTTCCGATGCCCTTCACGATTTAGGCGATACCATAGCTTTAGGAATTGCTTGGTTTTTAGATAAGTATTCGAAAAAAAGGAGAGATAAAAGATACTCCTACGGGTATGGCCGTTTTTCGCTTTTAGCAGCATTTATTAATGCTCTTATTTTGATGCTTGGTTCTGTTTTTATTCTTTACGAAGCAATTCCGAGATTGTTTAATCCTGTACAACCTAATGCTAATGGCATGATTTTGCTTGCCATTGGCGGAGTGTTTTTTAATGGTGCAGCTGTGCTCAAAATGAGATCAGGTAAATCTCAGAATGAAAAAGTAGTTAGCTGGCATTTAATGGAAGATGTATTTGGTTGGGTTGCTGTTTTAATAGGAAGTGTTATTATGAAATTTTGGGACGTGCCCATTATTGATGCACTATTATCAGTAGGGGTTACCATGTTTATTTTTTACAATGTTTTCAAAAATTTCATTACTACAGTTCGCATTTTTCTTCAGGCAAAGCCAGATAATATTAATGAGTTAGAAGTTGTGGAAAGTGTACTTCAATTGCCTCAAATAAAATCAGTTCATGATACTCATTTATGGTCGATTGATGGCGAAAAAGTTGTATTTACCTTACACGTTGTTATAGATCAATCGCTTAAATCGAGCGAGATTATAGAAGTGAAAAAGGCCATTAGAAATTTAAGTAGCAAGTACTTGATAGACCATATTACTGTGGAAATTGAATATGAGCATGAAGAATGTGAATTAGAAGATTGTTACCTAACCTAATTATATGAAGAACTTATTACTAAGACTTAGCTTTTGTTCAAAGGTTTAACGGTTATCTAATAATTTTATTTCATCAAGTATTGATTGCCTAGAAATGTTTCTTAATTCCATTCTATCTCCATCATTAGGAATAAACACTTTGTTAATTAGGCCTTCATCAATTAACCTTTCTTTAAGCGCTTTTCTTGTAGTTGGGCAATGGTTCAATGCTTCTAAATGATTAGCAAATACTTTGTTTGGTGCATTTTTTGCAAATTTCACAATATCATCAAGGTGCATTAGTAATGGCTTGCCAATATCTAATTGGGCAGAGCCCGAAGCCACAACACTTAAATCAGGTTTTAATTCTTGAAGAACCTTATCAACATCATTGGTATAAATAGTATCAGCACTAATGTAAACAGATGGAGTGTTTGGTAATTCAATATAGAAACCCATTACATTACCCATTGGGCTAGCAATAAAACCATAGCCATGCCTAGCAGGTATTCCTGTTACTGAGCCTCCGAGGAAATATTCTTTTACCCAATAATCTAACGATTGAGTTACGTTTAACCCTTTCTTATTAAAATATTTCTCATCCAGTTTACTACAGGTTATGGGAATATTATTTTTAATTAAAAAATTTACCCCTTTGGTATCAATATGATCAGGGTGTTTGTGGGTTATTACACAGTGAGTAACTCTTTTCAAAATTTCTAAACAGTTACTTGGTAGGCTAATAATAGGGTTTTTCTTTGCTTTAAACCTAATAAGAGAAAATGGAGGGATTGAACCAACTTTACCTAACATAGGGTCAACTAAAACGATATTTTCTCCTGCTTCAATTATAAAAGTTGCGTTTCTAAGGTGATGGATTTTCATGGAAGCAACATTTTAGTTGCCTCCTCCAATAGATGCCGTAACTTTTTCTTTAGGTTCTTCCATTGGGTATGGAAGTGAATCTAAACGAAGTTTAAAATCTGCAGCTACTTGCGTAAAATCTTCTAGTCGCTCTTCTTTAATAGGTTCAGAAGAAGGGAGTTTCACTTTTAAGGCATCTACTTGATAACCACTTTTCCAAAAACGGTAACACACGTGATTTCCATTTGCCAACCCTGTAGCACCTACATAACCAATGGTTTGCCCTTGTTTTACATGGGTGCCGGGTTTTATACCCGAAGCAATTTTAGACATATGTAAATACTGGGTTGTGTAAATCGAATTATGTCTAATTTTTACATAATTACCATTATACTTTCCGTATTGAGCAGCCACAACAGTGCCTTCTCCTACACTTCTTATCGGGGTTCCTCTGGGTGCCGCAAAATCAGTGCCTCTATGGGCTTTATATCTTTTTTGAACAGGGTGGTAACGATTGCCCGAATAGCGAGAACTAATACGGCTAAACTGAACAGGGTATTTTAGAAAGGCTTTACGTAAACTTTTGCCTTCATTATCAAAATAATCTATACTGGTGCCTTGGTCATAATAATAGGCATAGGTACTGTATCCGTTATGTTCAAAAACAGCAGCCTTAATAGCACTAATACCAATTTGTTTCTCGCCTACTAATTGTTCTTCATAAATAACTTTAAATCTATCGCCAGGGTAGAGCCTAAAAAAATCTATTTGCCACGCAAATACATCGGCAATTTCGTTTGTTAGCATGGGCGAAAGCCCCATTTTATCCATTGTTACCGCCAACGATTTATAAATAATACCCGTTGCAGTTTGCTCTCTGGTTATAACCTCTTTAGCTCCTTTTTCCACATACACGCTATCATCTAAATAAAAAATCACATAGTCGATATCATTATGATAATAAACCATTGCTTTGGCAGTTTGCAGGCTATCTCTATAATGGATTAAATCATAAGGTTTGTTGGCTCCTATTTTTCTGATATTGAAAACGCCTTTTGCGCTAACTGATAAATCATAGATAGTCTCTTTACTTACATTATAAGGAGATAGAATATCTGAAAGGTTTTGGTTTCGTGTGATTGAGTTACGTACAATTTCAAGTGAATCTACTATCATCCCATAAAAAATAGTGGGTGCTGGAGCTTCAATCAAAGGAAGGGCTATCTCTACCTTTTCGATAGAAACAGGAGATTCTTGGGTTGCTGGAAAATATAAGTAAGTGGTTATAATTGCTATGGTAAAAAATGTGCCTGCTGCTAACCAATAAGAGAATTTCATGTTAAATCGTATCTGTTTTTAAATGGAATGTTAAATCTTGGTGTTTTTCCACTTGCCTTGTTTAAAAGATATTACAAATATAATGGCTGCAAGTGAAATAGAGCTTACCATAATAATAAATACGCTTTCACCACCAGTCGCCAAACTGAAAGCAAGTAGGCTAGCGGTAACTGAAAACCCCAGTACACCATAAAATAATAGGAACAGCCAATATAAAAATGTCCTTATTTAAAGGGAAGAGAAGAAATTATGTTTTGAGCCAGTTATGGCAGTTTTTAAATCTTTTAAGTATTGGTAATACTTAGCTGCATTAATTGTGGTAAAAATTTTATCCGATAATTGGTTTAACTGTTATTTTAAGCAGTCGTCAGCTAAGGTATATAGGTAATTGTTTTCCTTTTTTATTCGTGTGGATAGCATGGTGATAAGCTTTTTGGTTTCACTGGTAAAAGTTGTTAAGTCACCCAAAATGGATTCTGTGTTTTGCCATTTTTGAGAGTAATTATCTACAAAATTAGCAATTTCACCCATATCCGTTTGATACTGGATGGTTATAGCTACCACTTCAAAATTTCCGCAATTTTTTAATTGAGGGTATAAAAGTTTATCCTCACCTGCTAAATGTATTTTCAAGTGCTTTAGAAAATCAGATAAAATAACAACTATAGATTGTGCACTCATAGGCTCTGCCATTAGTTCAGCATTGATTAACTCTACTTTGTTAAGTAAATCATCATGTTGTTCTCTAAATTTTTGTGTGTAAGCCACAATATATTGTTTTCGTTATTAATATGAATACTTAAATATAAAGTTTTTTTTAGATAAACAGTGAGCGATAAAATGATCTAACTCAGGTAATTAAATACGAAATTCATCTACAATATTGCCAAGAATCAAATGCTGCTGTATTATTTCCTCTAGCACACGAGGACTGCACGAATGATACCAAATACCTTCGGGATAAACTACTGCGATTGGCCCTTTCATACAAACCCTTAAACAATTGGCCTTAGTTCTATAGATTCCACCTTCGCCTGATAAATGCAATTCCTTTAAACGACTTTTTAAAAATTTCCATGAATCAAGACCTTTCTTTTTACTACAGCACTTAGCATCCGAAGGGTCAGCGCAAATAAAAATATGCCTTTTAACACCTTTTAAATTAAGCTCTTTTGCTTTTTTGCTAAGCCTTGAAACGGCCATACTAAAAGCCGGTTAAGTTTGCTCTAGCCACAGAATCTTGATCAAGCTTTGCATTATAAAATCCTCTATTTTGCACCCATTTGCCGTAGGTTGGGTTAGGTAATACAATATATTTTGCACCAAACTTGGCTTGGTTGCTGTGTACAGCTTCCTTTCTTTTATCAGGATCCTCCACTTCAAACTCAGCACTCATATCATCGAGGTTATCTCCAATTAATATAGCTATTTCAAAACCTTGCGCTCGCACCTTTTGCCTACGCTCTTCTTTACTACTGGTAGTAGTGCGAAGCATAATATGATTGCTATCTACTTGGGGATAACCATATTTATTTAGGTTGTTAATAGTGGCTTCTAATAAATGATGTTTACGATTAGAAATGTAAAAAATGGCCACATTTAGCGAATCTATATGTTTTAAAAATGCCAATGAACCAGGTATTGGTTTTGCTTCTTCTTTTTCTACCCACTCATCCCAATGGCTTGGATAATTAAAATTTTCAAGAATCTGCTTAGCCTGAAACGGGCTATTGTCTAGCACGGTCTCATCAATATCTAACACCACGGCTAAAGGTGAGGTTACTGTTTTTAATTGGTTATCTATTGATACTTTGGCAATTGCATAAGCTTGCTCTGTTAGCGCAATGTATTCGGGTGCTTGTTGCACATAAATAGTTGCCATGGTATTTCGAATATGAACATTTTTAGCGGGTTGCTGTGGTTCACAAGATGCGAAAAGAATAATTGCGCTTAGGGTGTAAAATAGATGTTTCATAGAAGTGCAATTTAGCAAATTCTATTTGCGAAAAAGGCTT
>CAZQWZ010000110.1:0-8491 GCA_964596935.1 uncultured Roseivirgaceae bacterium | reverse complement strand
CCACCACTGATCAGCCTCCCACCATAGAGGCTCACTGGCAACTAAAGCAAAAGACAAATCATGAAATGGTTCAAAAATAGATGAATAAATATATGAAAGCCTCCTCATGTGAGGAGGATCACTTATAATAATAGCTTTACTTGCATTATTCTGAATCAAATAATCTTTAATCAAAAAAGCTTCTTCAATGGAAGACTTAGCTATTCCATCTAAAACTAAAGAATGTAAAGGAATACCAGCACTTGTTAAAAGTTTAACTCTCCATTCAAGATAGCCCTGCATTGCTTCAGACCTTAACTCAGTCATCCCTGTCACCAACACTTTTTCGGAAACCCCATCTTTATATAACTCAATCCCTTTTATTAATCTATCGGCGGTTCCCCCACCCAAAATAACAATAACATCTGCTTTCTGAATATCATACCTACTGGATGTACTAAAAAAGACTCCAGCATATTTAATTATAAAAACTAAGGCAATCAGCTCAACGAGAAGAATAGCAAAAGATACATTCCTTAAAGCTTTATACATTACTTAAAACTCTAATTTATATATTTTTACTCGCTTCTGGTCCAAACTCTGAGTATGAATATAAAATTCATTCTTACCTGGAACAGGTATCACTTTTGGGTAACGATACTTTTCTGTATCTTTAAATACAAGGTTCCACATCCCCTTGTCGGTTTTTCGATAAAAAACCTTTAAACCAGTTGCAAAAGCCCACTGCCCACCATTTCTATCAACTTTAAAGGTTGATGCACTGTGAGGCATTGCTTCACTTTTTATCCACTGTTTGGACAATCGATTTAATTTAATTAATTCCCTCGTTTTTCCTTGTCTATGTAACACTATATAGACATATCGATCATCGACTTCTATGTCAGAAATTGAATCAAATTTATCAACCCCATGTTTACCTACCCACTCAGCTTTATCAACGGAAATAGGTAAATTATATTGCTTACCCTTACTGGTATAAAATTTTGTTTCATCATTTGGGGAATAGGCATAACTAGGGTGAACAGTATATCGACCTGCCCCACCTTTCCGCCATAACCAAGATACATGCATTCCGTTATCTCTGTCAAAAGCTAGCCTTGGTAAATATACAGTCCACCGATTACTGGAGGCAAAGGCAGTTATTTTTTTATAGTCACCCTCTCCCTGCCAAATAGCATCTAATTTAGTTATTTGTATATTACCACCTAGTGCCTGCCACTCTTTATTTACTAGATCATAACGTGCAATTCCACCAGAAAGAATTCTGTCTCTGTAATGTCGGCGTGGTTTTACTGCAAACCTGTAAGTTACATACAAATCATAATTGTTATCATAAAAAAATGCAGGGTAGGTAATTTGATTTCCAGGTATGGCTGCACTTCCTGTCGAAGGGAAAGGCGTTTTATTCAAAAATTTAACAACACCTTTATCGAAAATAGAAATTTCATCTCCATAAAAAGAAAAAGCGGATATATCACTGGGGTTATCTGAGACTACATATTGCCAAGGCATATTATGCATACCATAAGCAATATGAATAAAACCCAACTTATCAACACCAATTGAAGCTTGGGTATGGTATTCGTCCTCTATAGTATTTTGATCAATTGTATGAGAAAGCCATTCCTTTCCATTCCCAAGCATTACCTTACGTACCACTGTTTTCAAGTTAATTCCAGCATTTAAGCTTGAACCAGAAGGCTCGACATTTACCGTAAATATACTCCCGTTGTAGTACACAATTGGAGTAGAAAAAAGGTTTAAATTTGAATTATCAACGTCTATTATGGGCAAAGTTGTCACACTAATATCAGCATTAAGACTAAAACTAGCTAAATACACCATTACCAATAATAAATTTTTTCTAAAATATTTACTTAAAGTCTTCATCGTTATTCCCTTAAATAACAAAACAACTTACTCCAATGATTTTTTTATTCCATTAAAAAAGTTATCCACCATATTATCTAAAGTATAAATATCACTACTTTGTAATGCATTGGTGCTAATCAAATTAAAAAAAACATTATCGGTTATTAACCTTAAAATAGCTGCTGCATACAAATCTGAGGTATCGCCTGTCAAAATTGCATTATATCCATCAGTAATATAAGAAATTTCTGGACTGTGTCTTGCATTATCTGTTGAGACCAAAGGCATCCCAATACTAAATGAATCTAAAATATGCAACCCTAACAGTCCAGGGTTCAACATTATATCTGCAACTTTATAATACAAAGCTTTTTCATACCCTTTTTTTACACCAACCAGGTGCACCCATTTATTTTCTTTTGCATATACTTCCATTTTAACTAACTCATCTCCTGAGCCTAAGATAATTAAGTGGAAGTCTTTTTCTTTTCTAACTATTTCTGAAGAAGATAGTAGCAAATCTAGTTTCTTATCTTTATACAAAGAACCACAAAATATTCCAATTTTAGATTCAATTGGAATGCCCATTTTAACTTTTAATTCATGAACTTCAAGATTACTAATATTTGCATAAAATTTTTTAAATTTATTTGTATCAACCGCATTATTTAAATTTGTAATTTTTTTAGAAGGAAATCCCTCACCTTTAATAATATCAACAGTAGCTTGAGTATAAGCAAACCACCAATCAACTTTATTTACTAAATATTTTTTCCATTTTTCCCTAAAACCATTTGGAGCATGGCTTTGAAAGTTAGCTCCATGCCCCCAATAAGCTAACTTCATCGGTAGGATCATTCTAAAAACAAATAGTAAATAATTTGATATAATTCTATTCTCTTGCATTGTTATGACTAAATCAGCATTTTTAAGGTGCCATGGAAAAGGTTGCCAAACTAAATCCCTTCCCGCGACTCTCCAAAATAGGTTATTAACTTTGTCACTCCAGCTAAGATGCCCCTCATCTTTCCTTTTTTTTTCAGTTGATGATGCCTGACCATGAACTACATGCAAAGCAATATTTTCCTTAATACATTTGGCTCTCAGTTTTTCAAAAAGATCCTCTCTATAATGTAATAATCTATATTGCAGAATAACTACTTTCTTTCTCATTCTAAATAAATCCTATAAATCGCAAAACAATTAGTTCTCTTTAATCCATCTGACAAAAATTATTGAATAATAAATAAATGTTTTTAAAGCTGAAATCACAACGTATCTTTAAATAATTAAAGATTTTAAAATTCACCATTCTTACTAGAACATCCACCTACTTCAGAAAAAAGTTTTTATAACTTCTTGGATAAGAAATTATTTTTCTGGCTTTACTGAATAGCTAGGCATAATACATAGAAAAAAAACAATAAAAAGCCAAAAAACGTGAGTTTCTCGAAGAATAGAAGCTTCAGTCAAATTATGTACAAGAAAACATCCTAACAATACCAACCAACTTATTGATTCCCTATATTTATAAGTCGAAAGCTTTTTTATTCGGTAAAAAGATTCCAAAATGACTATTATAAAAAACAGCATTGATATATAGCCCCCCCTCACGATTAAATCTAAATATCCATTATGAAACTGTCCACGTGAAAAGTTAAAAAAATCTAATGCTGATCGGTTTGAATCAAAGCTCCACCCGCAATATGGCTTCATACTAATAGCTTCTATGGCTATTGCCCAAATATCTGTACGGCCAGTAAATGTAGAGTCCTTACCAACAAGAGCCAAACTACCATCCAACGACAAGACTTCTGGTTTTACTAAAAAAATACCCATAAAAAACAAAATACCAGACCAACTTATACACATATAAATAAATGTCTTAATTACCTTCGATTTATTCTGAATTGAACATAAAAACCAAATACCTACTACACAAAAAAAAGATACAACAAATGAAGTCGTACTTCTTGCCCCTGCTAAAGCAACAATTGATATTCCAAATAAACATAAACTTTGCCAATTAAGTTTTTTTCTTATAAAAACATCCGATGTATTTGCCCAAATTGAAAGAATACATAATACACCTAATGTATTAGGGTTCCCTGTTACGCCTTGCCAACGCCCTGTAATTACATGAATGCCTATACTTGGTAATAAAATAGAAACAATAATTGAAACTAATAACACCCCAGCTAAGACTACCGCAAAAAATCGAAAACATTTATCTTGCTCATCTTTAAAATAATTAACAGCAGCAAGCACAACTAGCATTCCCCCGACATAGTGACCAAAATTTATGACAACATTAATCGGGTTTTCTGACCAAAAAGAAGAGAGCAAACAATATAAAAGAAATAATATGTATATTATTTCTTTCTTTAGTACAAAAAACATATCTTTGAAGTATCTAAAAAAAGCTAATAGCCCCATTAAATACGCAGTACCCAACACAATTAACCGGCGAGGATCCGAAGTAAAGCTTACACCTACATTTGAATTTACTGGCGAAAAAAGTATATCATTCATTCCCATAGCTAAAAGCACTATAAGCATTGGAAAAATAAAAAAAATACTTTTTTTATTTTGTTCTTTTTTATTAAACATAGGCATTACAGTTTATATTCTTTATACGTCCATCTAGTTAATCCAATTAACTGCCCAAAATTACTTGATACCTTTTGTAAGCACTTAACAATTAATGCAACTCCACCAAGCCAACTTACACATAAAAAAAACAAACTTCCAGTTAAAAAAACAACTCTCCGTATAATCCACACGGTTCTTTCAGTAGTAGTCATTGCAGGGAAAAAAATACGAGAATATGTCTGGCCTAATCGAAATGCTCGCTTTATTAACCAATTAGCTGAAAGTCGCTTTGCTATAACAGTTTCTGAAACTACTGCTTCATCACACCAAACCATTTTAAATCCAGCTTTTCCTACTCTATAGAAAAGCTCTGTATCAGATCCACCAGTTAACCCATAGTTTTTATTAAATAAAAATTCAAATTCAAAAAAAACCCTTCTATCAACCAAGGTATTGTTAGTCGCTCCATGCATTCGTGGACTACCTGTCTCGCTTCTCACTCTATCAAAGAACTTTCCTTTTTTTATCCACTTAGGAGTATTTCCCGAATAAAGACCAACAACAGGTCCAAAAACAACTAAAGCATCATGTTTTTTTGAACAATCAATTAGTTTCTGCAACCAATTTTGTGCAACAGTCTCATCATCATCGACAAAAACAACATAATCACCTTCAGCTAAAAATATAGCTTTATTTCTCACTAAAGCTATATTTTGCTCAGGTTCAATATCATAAATTATTTCAACAGGTGCATTTTCCTTAATTTTCTCCACAACCTCTTTAGCTCCCCCTTCCTTATCATTATCTACAATGACAATACGGTATTTAATACTAGCATCTATTTCTTGTAAGAAAATACTCTTTAGCAACTCAACAAGTAGTTTATTACGATGAAAAGTTGCTATACATATATCAATATTTATTGTATTCATTTCTAAATATATTCCAAAAAATAGTTGCCAAGATTAACTCCCCAAAACACATGGTTAAAATAACGCCTTGAACTCCATACCCATCGATGGCCACTAAGCTAATTGTTAGTACTAAAATAGAAGTAAAAAAACTACTCACTGTAATTTTTTTAAACAATCGAAACACCTGTAATAGAATGGAGTTATTATTGCGAAAAGCTTGGCAAAAAAAGTACAAAGACCAGCATAAAATTAGTCCCGATACCATCTGATATTTATTCTTCATTACTGCCTCTAAAATTAAATCTAGATAAACATTCAAAATTGTTACATAAACCACTATAAATGATAACAATAATAATAATACCTTTCGCATTATTAAAACAGCACCTTTAATCTGCCCTTTTACTTTCAACTTAACCAACCTAGGCATTATAACTTTTGAAATACTAGCTGATAGCACACCAATAGGGGCCAAAAAAAGTCTAGCCGCATTCGCCTCCGCAACCAACTCACTTCCTTTTGATAAGCCCAATACATAAACATACCCTTGGTTCTGAACCCAAGAAACCATAACACCACCTAAGGACCATTTACCACCAACCCAAGCTTCTTTAAAACTCTTTCTAGAGTTTTTTACCGCTCCTTTCAATTTTAAATCACTCATTATAAAAAAAGTGATTGAGGTAAAAATTGCCGCTATACCATTTACAGCTATGGTGTATATATATTTATTTTCCAGATTAAAATGAATTATAAAATATAAACCTGAAGCATATATAGACACATAGAATACGTCCATCATAAAAACCTTCTTCGGTGTAAGTTTCAAATAAAAATAACGCCGCATAATTTCTAAAAAAATTAAACCAGGTGAAACTAAAACAAGAGTATATATATATTCTTTATGGGCAACTAAACCATATTTATTTGCGAAGTATTCATATCCAAACAAAAAAACAATAATTAAAGGTATAAATAAAGAAAAAAAACCAATAATTAAGCTCATACAAAATAAACCTTGTTCACCTTCAGTCTTTGAAGGTGCAATAACTGTCATTTGTGTCGAAACTATCGCATTAGAGAACCCAATTGATAACAACAAAGCCGCAAATCCTAAGCCATATAACCCATAATTAGCTTTTGATTCAAAGTAAATTAGTAAAAAACCAACTGATAAATTTACTAAACTTTGTAATGCTTGGTCAAAAACTCCCCATAACATATCTAGCTTCATACTTGCATCCCTAATGATATTCTTCACTCATTTTAAATAAATGACTATTCTATTTTTATTAAGTCCTCATCTAATAATTACCAATTACCGTCCTTTTCATATCCTAGTGTTATCAATATACTATTCATTTCATTTTTCACCATTTCCTTATGCTCAGGCTCAAATGCATCTTCCCAAGTTCCGATTTGTCCTTTTACAAAGGTTCTGCTATTGGGGTTGAATATTTGCAAAGCGGCTTTTCTAACATCATTTTCCAATATAGATAGCCCAATATGCTCTACAATTCCCATCATTGTTTCTAGCTGCACATTATCATCCCCCCCTCCTTTACTCCCAACAATATCTTCAAAGCGTACAATAAGACAGTCAGAAGAGTTTTTCCAGGGAAGGTACCCTTTAAAATGTTCGGCTAAAGAAAGAGAAGAAGGCTCACCCGAAAGAAGCTTACTCTCTATTCCTTGGATCGATGCTGTTAATCTATCTTGATCGGATTTTAAAGCACTAAAATATTTATGTAATCGATGCTTAGGGTCTTTATGAGTTATATATATGTAGTTTGAAACAGCTATATCTCGCGGATCTCTGACCATTAGTATATTTTTAACAGCATTTTTGTAAAAACATTGCTCAAGTTCTTGTGAATATTTTAAATGCGCAGCTAAAAATTGACCTTTTTTTAACCCCAAAATCTTATTATTAATTCCATCACTATCGTTTATAGTTCTAGATAATAATCTATGCATTGGATGTAATAAATACAGAGCTCTTATAAGCAAATTTGTTCCTGACTTTGGAATGCTATTTGCTATTACACATGGAGCATCAATCTTGCCTAACTTTGCCCATAAAATTTCAGATGTAAATCCATATTGCTGACAAAACTGGATAATATTATTTCTATTCATACGGTTTATTGTTTTAATATTTCATTCAAAGCAAGAATATAGTCTTTGATATATTGATGCACATCAGGGTTATTGATTATCGTATCAATATCATGCCATTGGTAGCTATTATGTTGCTCTCCCACTGGTAATAATGCCAATTCTTTTTGGTTAATCTGTAATACATGCGCCACATTTACATAGTGTGTACTCGCATCATCACTAAAAACACTATCTTGATAAAAGTGTTCAAACACACCTAATAACTGAGCTTGATTTAATTCAATTTCTGTTCCTAGCTCTGTCGTTGTTAATCGTTTAAAGGCATTATTTAATGTTTCATTTTTTAGAATTCTCCCACCTAGTACAAACCAGTAACTTTTTGCTGGTCGGTTTAATCTTTTGCCTAACAACAGTTGATTTTTCTCATTCACAATCACTAGGTCTATTGCTATTAGTGGTGTTGATTCTATTACTATTTTAAAGGTTTCGTTGTCTAAAAACATAAACATTCCTAATTATCCATGAGCGTAAGCCTTTTTGAAAAATATTACCACACAGTTCGTCATTCCTGCATTCTCTTAGCAGGAATCTATTTTTTTACATGACTAGCCCCAATAAAAGGCCTTGGGGATGACGGTGTGTAAGGTGCAGCATGAGTCTCAATCTATAAGGCTGAGACTCATGGGTAATCAAGAAAGAGTTTAATTTCTCTTTACCCATCAAGGGTATAGGAATTTACACAACTTTATTGATACACTCCTAATGAACAAAATTCAAGCACTTAAGTTAAGTAACAAAATTTAATTTAACAATTCTGTAGGACGTGCCCATCCTACATAAAACGTTAAGATCCAAATGTTAAAGTAATTATGGACAAGCACTTCTCCCCCCCCTCATCCAACCGCCTCCCTTTGGAGAAGGCTTTTAGATTTGCTCCTCGACAACTGCTCCTGCGTTGTTCTAAGTACCTGAGCATATTTAATTTAACAGAA
>CAZQWZ010000109.1:0-8612 GCA_964596935.1 uncultured Roseivirgaceae bacterium | reverse complement strand
AAATATTCTACAACCTTTCTAATTCAACTGTAAAATGCCTCATTATTGGAGCTTCTTTCAAAATCATTAAGCCACGTGTAGTTTCTTTTCTTTTATCAAACACATTGCATACGGCAGCAGCAATATAATCCATATGACTATTGGTGTAAACCCTACGAGGAATGGCTAAGCGTACTAGCTCTAATTTGGGGTAACGGTTTTCTCTGGTATCAGGATCACGATCTGCTAAAAGAGTGCCTATTTCCACACTACGGATTCCTGCTTCTAGGTAAAGTTCAACCACTAACGTTTGTGCAATGTATTCTTCTTTCGATATTTCGGGGAAAAACTTTTTAGCATCAATAAAAATAGCATGCCCACCCGTGGGCTGTAAAATAGGCACTCCATAAGCCACTAATTTATCTGCTAAATATTCTACTTGCTTAATGCGTGTATCTAAGTAATCAAATTCCGTTGCTTCATCCAACCCCTGGCATAAGGCGTTCATATCACGGCCCGACATGCCTCCATAGGTAACAAAGCCTTCGAACATAATGTTGTACACGCTGGCTTTTTCATAACATTCGCGGTCGCCAAAACCAATAAAGCCCCCCATGTTTACAATTGCATCCTTTTTGCTACTCATCGTCATAACATCGGCATAAGAGTACATTTCTTTTACAATCTCTTTAATGGTTTTATTGGCATAACCTTCTTCACGTTTCTTAATAAAGTAAGCATTTTCAGCAAATCGGGCTGAGTCGATTAGCACCTTCACTCCATATTGGTGCGATAAAGCAGCAACTTCTCTGATGTTTTGCATTGATACAGGCTGCCCACCTGAGGTATTATTAGTAACGGTAATAATTACCATCGGCACCTTTGCACTAGGTGTTTCCTCATATACTTTTTTTAGCTTATCAATATCAACATTGCCTTTAAACGGATGGTATATAGTAGAATCGAATGCTTCATCAATGGTGCAATCAACTGCGTGAGCTTTTCTAAACTCGATATGGCCTTTGGTGGTATCGAAATGAGAATTACCAGGAATAACATCCCCTTCTTTAACCAACACAGAAAACAATACATTTTCGGCTGCTCGGCCTTGGTGAGTGGGTAAAAAATCATCAAAGTCAAATAGCTCTTTAATGGTTTCTTTCATTTTAATATACGAAGATGCACCCGCATAGCTTTCATCTCCAATCATCATTTGGCTCCATTGTTTATCGCTCATGGCGCCAGTGCCCGAATCTGTTAATAGGTCGATGTAAACATATTCGCTTCGAAGGTTAAACATATTATAATAGGCTTCTTTAAGCCATTTTTCTCGCTCTTCACGTGTACTTCGTTTGATGGTTTCCACCATCTTAATTTTATGTAATTCTGCAAATGGAAGTTCCATGCTTTGTTATTTTTGTAGTAAAGAATTGACTAACCCTCCAAAGAGCTAGTTACTGGTTAAAATAGTAGAAATTAGGGGTTCCTCCGATAGCTACCGGAGGAGTAACGGGGTTAATAAACCAGTTGAAACTCATCTCTTCGTTTAATGTTGAGAAACAAGTTCTGTAAAAATGATTGGTAATATTGGAATAGAACTTTCATTGAACAAAGTTAGTGGATGATTTTTTACAAGCCTTCGTAAAAAACGACAATTAATGGAGCCTGTTAAGAAGCTATAGACATCACCTTGGTATCTCTAATTAGGGTTATCTTTTACTATTAGTCCACGAATGTGAAATTATAAAACCCGTACTTTTGTACAATGAGTGTTAGCCCTATACATCTTCTTGTTTTTACTTTTTCAGTTACAGGGTTTGTAGGAGCACTCTCCTTACTGCTAAGACTAAACAGCTCTTTTTTAAAAGCGAAAACTTATTTTATTGCATTTATTCTTATTCAGAGTTTGAATATACTGTACGCTTTTTTAATACTAACCAAAGGGTATCGAACACTACCTGAAATTATTCAAACCAATCACATATTACAATTGGTTACACCTCCTATTATTTATCTGTTTAGCTATTACTTAATTAACCCTACCAAAAAAAATCCTCGGCTATTATACATAATGTTGGTGCCTGCCATTGGATTACTTTTCTACTTTATCCCATTTTACTTGCAACCAGATGCCGTTAAAATTGCCGCTCAATATAAATTAATAAATGGCGTAATTCCTTTGAGCCACAAACTACTGTTTGGTTTAAAAACATTGAGTGGCATTACATTTATAACACTGGCCATTTTAGAATTAAGAAAGCACGAAAAAAATCTTTTTAATTTTTACGGTGCCATTGAAGACAAAACGCATAATTGGTTGCGAAATGCCCTGTTTTCTTTTTTTATTATCTGGGTAAGTGCTATTAGCTTACGGCTTTTATTCAATTTTGAAACAGCCACAACCGCACTTGCACTTTTTGTAGGCAGTATTAACTGGTATCTCCTATTTAATTTTAATGTGTTTATACAACCGTTGCGGTTTGAAGAAGAGCAGGAAGAAGAAAGCTTGGTAAATGCCACCTCGCAACTTGCATTGGATAACACCAATTTAGAAGAGCTTACAAGTTATAAAGAAGCATTTTTAAAAAGAGTTGAAGAAAAAAAGTGCTTTTTGCACCCGAACTGTAACCTCACAAATTTTGCCGAAGAGGTGGGCTTTAAATCGTACATTGTGTCGGCTATTTTAAATAAAGTACTCCACACTAATTTTTATGATTTTATAAATAAAAGGCGGGCCGAAGAGGCGGCCAATATGCTAAGTAATGATACCCATAATTACCTTACAGTGGATGCAATCGGCCTCGAATGTGGCTTTAAAAGCAAAGCAACTTTTTATAAATCCTTTAAAAAAATGTTTAATTCTACCCCTTCTCAGTATCAAAAAAAGCATCAATAGATCTATTTTGTTCACTTAAGCTTAAATGGACTTTTTCAAATTGTTTTTTAGTAGCAGAGTAAAACCCGTACTGCAACTTTGTGGCATATCAAATTTTTAAATTATGAAAACGATGAAAAAGTTAATGTCAAATGTTGCACTAGCCCTAGTATTGGTTAGCAGTTTAAGCCTTACTTCTTGTGGAGATGCCGAACTAAACCCATCACCAGAACTAACCGTTGTATCGCCTCCAAATCCTAATTTGTTTCCTGTGTTTTTAATGATGAAAGACAATCCGGAGCTTACCATTAAATTAATAACCGTAGATAGCGGTTCTGGTGTGCCTGCTTACTTTCAATCGGGCGAAGCGGATATAACCACTATTTATACTTACATAATGGCCAAACATATTAGTAGCGGAGATGTACCTGATTTACAATTACGAGCCGTTACGCTTTGGGATAATTTTTACTTGGTGGGTAACCAGGAAATTACTTCGTTAAGCGATTTACTTGGCAAAACCATTTTAATCACAGGCCCCAATGGAACTGGCAAAAACGGCCCAGCAGATAAGCTAATTAGAGCAGCCATAATCCGAGAAGGCTATGAGGCTAGTGATTTTAATATTGAGTACGATTTAATTGATGATGCAATGGATCGCGTGGCCAATAACCAGGCAGCCGCTATTTTACTAGCAGAGCCAGCCGCTACCGGCTTTGTGGCAAAATCTACTTTTAGCAATGGAAACCTTACGAAAGCGGTTAGTATGCAGCAAATTTTTGCTGGTTATAATAGTTGGGCGGCCAATCAATTACCATTGGGTGGTGTGGCTACGTTGGCTAGTTACCAAACCGAAGAAAAAACACAGGCAGTAGAAGACTTTGTGGTGGCTTATAAAGAAGCATCTAACAAAATCATGGAGGATAAAATGAGTTCTGCTCAAACTATTTCTAATGGTTTAAAAAGTTATTATGGCATTGAGCTTCCTTGGCCTATTATACTTCGGTCGTTGAATGAAGGCACACTTGCCTTTGATGCTAATAAGCCACTAGGTAGTATTCAACCTGAATTAGGTAGTTTTATAACTGAGCTTGTTGGCCCGTTTACTTCAGATACTTTTTATAAAGAGTAGAGCTCTCAAAAACCTTCAAGGTCTATGGCCATCGCATATAGCCCTTGGAGGTTTTAATACTAGAGGATTTAAAAGGGCTTTGAAGTGTGTTTACATTACCATTTCGGCCAAAACAGCAACGCCAGCGCCCAATAAAAGCACCAGTAATTTATTCCATTTTATGTGGTGTCCAGGCGAACTTTCAAAAACGATGGTGGTAGATATATATAAGAAACTGCCACTAACTATCGCAAATAAAATGTTAATGGTTTGCTGCGTAAAAAAATGTGTATCAATTGCATATTGACTAACTAACAACCCTAGAGGCGAAGCCAGTGTAAAGAGAATTAAAAACAACACCGGTTTGGTTTTAGTTTTATAATAGCAGAGTAAAATTGTCATCATAGCAAAGGCGGCTGGCAACTTGTGTAAGCCAATGCCAACCGCAATGGCCAAATTACTTGTATGTGCTGGGTTTGCGTGCGAATGTGTTAACAAAGAGCCTTCTAAAATTGAATGCACCGAAAGGCCAATTAAAAGTGATATTGCAAGACCCGGCTTATGCTTATGCTCATGATCCGTTTTGTGTACATGCCCGTGCTCTGCCCCATCTGTAAATATTTCTAACACTTGTTGAAGAAAAAAACCAGCCAAAACAAAAATGCCTGTATGCCCAGCATTGGTTGCGTTACTAAACAGTTCGGGCAAAATATGAATAATGGTAATTGAGAATAAGTAGGCACCAGAAAAAGCAAGGATTAGTGAATAATTGAGCTTTCCCTTGTTGGAATATTGCAGCGATAGAATTCCTCCTAAAAGTGCACTTCCAATTAAAATAAGTAAGTTAGTTATCATTTTTGCTGCTGATGAAGTACCTCTTTCAAACCCTTTGAAAGATACGTTTTAGTGCTTCCATCTGGAGCACTGTACACTAAAAAAACATCAATCTCAGATTGATTTTCAGCTATTATAATTGCCTTTTTATGGCCTAAAGCCATAAAGGCAGTAGCATAAGCATCGGCTGTTATGCAATCGCTTGCAAAAACAGAGGCACTCAAAATATTATTTTCTGTTGGGTAACCTGTAAACGGATTTAAGGTATGCGAATACCTTACCCCTTCTTTTATTACATAATTAAAATTATTGGCCGATGTTGCCACCGCTTTATCCTGTAAATCAACCACTGCAATATAGCGTTGATTTATCACATCTGAGGCAGGGTCGAGGATTGCAATTTTCCAAGCATCGCCATAGGCATTCGTGCCTCGGGCATTTACTTCTCCCCCAATTTCTACAAATACATCTTCAATGCCTTTTAATTGCAAAAACGCTAGTACAACATCTACCCCTTGGCCTTTGGCTACTGCACTAAAATCTAGTTGTACCCTGTTGTCTAGTTTCCAAGCCCTTTGCTCATCAAACTGCACCAATTCAAGTTTAGTAAACTGTCTAATAGAATCAATCATCAAACTATCGGGTTGTAAAGATGAATCGGGTCCAAAGCCCCATAAATTCACTAATGGCATAACGGCAGGATTAAATCCACCACCTGTAGTTTCGTAAATATGCTTGCTTGTTTTTAAAACTGGATATAAATAAGGCAGTGTAAATACTACTTCTTCTCCTCTGTTAAATTGCGACAATTCAGAGTTTGGTCGGTAATGGCTTACGGCATTATTAAAAACATCTAGTAACGAATCTATCGAAGTTTTGAAGTTTCTCTTTTGAGCATCTTTATACTTTATGGTATAGCTTATGGTGCCAAAAGTTTGCCCTTGCAACTCTACCAAATGTGAGGGTTGCCGCCAATAGTAAACCACAACCATAGCCAAAATTAATAATAAGGGCAACACGCGTTTTCGAGAAAACATTTCTTTTACAACCGACATGCTGCAAAATTATAATGATTCTATTGATAATGTGTGTGACAAGAGAACAATAATCCCCTGTGGCTTCAAAAGAACGTATCACTCAGAACGATACTAAGTAACTGAAGAACCTCTTGATATAAATGTGACTGTTTAATAGTTCAGGTTTTTCACCCCTAAACAGATAGTTATCAATGATAGATGATAAAGATAAATGCTTTGTGCAACTTTATTTTTCTTGGTATAACTCTATGTAATAGTTATACCACAAAGATTCACAAAGAGTTTTCACAAAGTATCACAAAGAAAACGTATGTGTATCACTATTTTAGTGAAAAATCTGTAAGGAATATGCGCGAAGATTATTTAAGTGGAGATGGTTCGGAGCTTTCGAATGAGGAGCAGGATTTTGATAAAGCCTTAAGACCTCTATCATTTGATGATTTTAGT
Source organism: uncultured Roseivirgaceae bacterium (assembly GCA_964596935.1). Lineage (GTDB taxonomy): Bacteria > Bacteroidota > Bacteroidia > Cytophagales > Cyclobacteriaceae > JAKISE01. The sequence continues at coordinate 2,329 of CAZQWZ010000109.1, read as the reverse complement.
GGGCAAGATAAACTTGTAGATAACATTCGCATTTTTGTGCAGGCAGCTAAACAAAGAGGCGAGGCATTGGATCATGTATTACTTCACGGCCCTCCTGGGCTTGGTAAAACTACACTTTCGTATATAATTGCCAATGAGCTAAATACAGGTATTAAAACCACTTCGGGGCCTGTGTTAGATAAACCAGGCGATTTGGCAGGTTTACTCACCAACTTAGAAGACCACGATGTGCTTTTTATTGATGAGATTCATCGGCTTAACCCCATAGTAGAAGAGTACCTCTATTCTGCCATGGAAGATTTTAAAATTGATATTATGTTGGATTCTGGCCCTAGTGCTCGGTCGGTGCAAATATCATTATCGCCTTTTACATTGGTAGGAGCAACCACACGTTCGGGTTTGCTAACTGCTCCTTTGCGCGCCCGGTTTGGCATTAATGCAAGGCTCGAATTTTACGATTCTAAACTTTTATCGAAAATAATAAAGCGTTCGGCCGCCATTTTAAAAACAGAAATAGATGCAAACGCAGCAGAAGAAATTGCTAAAAGAAGTAGAGGAACTCCTAGAATAGCCAACAACCTACTTCGCAGAACACGTGATTTTGCACAAGTTAAAGGGGATGGCATTATTACAAAACCCATTGCAGAACTGGCATTAACTGCTTTAGATATTGATCAATATGGATTAGATGATATGGATATCAGAATCCTTTCTACCATTATTAATAAGTTTAAAGGCGGCCCTGTAGGCATATCTACCATTGCAACCGCTTGTGGCGAAGAAGCCGAAACCATTGAAGAAGTGTATGAACCTTTCCTTATTATGGAAGGATTTATAAAACGTACTTCTAGAGGAAGAGAAGCAACGGAACTCGCTTATAAACATTTAAAAATTATACCTCCTAGTAAAACGAGAGGGTTGTTTGATAGTTAGTCATACGTTTAGCCACAAAGACTCTAAGACAGGAAGTTTCACAATGCTTTTTTCTTTGTGCTACTTTGAGGCTTTCTGGCTTAGTGGCAATATTTTTGTTGCCTGATTCCAAATTTATACTTTGTATCTTCTGCACATTTTTGGTAACACATTGTCCAATATAACTAACCATACCGCCTTTATTAAAGCAAAAGCAAAAGAGCTTGGTTTTATGAGTTGTGGCATTTCCAAGGCAGCATATTTGGCAGAAGTTGCTCCGCAATTAGAGGCTTGGCTTGCAAAAAATAATCATGGGCAAATGGGCTATTTGGCAAATCATTTCGATAAACGATTAGACCCAACCAAACTAGTACCAGGAGCCAAATCTGTAATTTCATTGGCGTATAATTATTATCCTGCCCATGATTTAGCAAAAGACGGTTCTTATAAAATTGCCAAATACGCCTATGGCGAGGATTATCACTTTGTAATAAAAGATAAACTCAAAGAGTTCTTTTTGAGTATTGAAAAAGAGATAGGAGCTATTGAGGGCAGGGTTTTTACAGATTCTGCCCCCGTAATGGAGCGCCAATGGGCTGCAAAAAGTGGCCTGGGGTGGTTAGGAAAACATTCACTTTTACTAACAAAACAAAAAGGAAGCTTCTTCTTTTTAGCAGAAATTATTATTGATTTAGAATTAGAGTATGATACTCCCATCACCAATCATTGTGGTAGCTGCACGGCATGTATAGATGCTTGCCCCACCCAAGCAATTACCGAAGCAGGTGTTGTAAATGGAAGCCAATGCATTTCGTATTTTACCATTGAATTAAAAGATGAATTGCCCACATCGGTAAAAGGCAAATTTGAAGATTGGGTGTTTGGTTGCGACATCTGCCAAGATGTTTGCCCGTGGAATCGCTTTTCAGTGGCTCATGCCGAACCACGGTTTAAGCCCAACCCAGCATTAGAAGGAATGACTAAAAACGATTGGCAAGAAATTACACAAGAAGTGTTCAGCAAAATCTTTAAAAAATCAGCCGTAAAACGCACCAAGTTTATCGGATTAAAAAGGAATATTGAGTTTTTGAAATAGGGTTTGTGTCATTCCTGCGAAGGCAGGAAACTGTAAATATGGAAGGGTAGTAAGTTGAGAAAAAAGTGTAAAACTCAATTTTTTTTGTCTTTTTTTAACATTGCACTAGGCAGTTTCATGCCTGGCCCTGCTGGCGCAATTTTGTAACTGGTACCTTTTATAAACCATTACTCAACATCTCATAACTATTTATTCAATGTTTTTTTATACCTTATTGTTCTTTTCTTTTACCGAGTCTAAGACTCTTCTTCTCATTTGTAGGCAACACTATACTCCTATTTGGTAAACGTGGACCTCCAGAAGGGTGGGAAAACTCAAACA
>CAZQWZ010000108.1:0-8640 GCA_964596935.1 uncultured Roseivirgaceae bacterium | reverse complement strand
ATATTAAACCAAGTATTCATCGCATTAAACACCGAAAAAGGTTTGTATATATTATAATTCAATCGGGTGTAAACCCTAAATTCATTAGGGGCTCTTAAAAAGCCGAGGTCATTTATATCCCAAGTGTCACTCACTTGAGAAAGCCCAGTGGTAAAATTAAACTTCCCAGATACTTTCGAAAATGCAAATGTATTTCTAAATCCTTCTTTTACCTCTTTCCCGTTTTCTCCATGAGTAACTATATGACTATAACCTCCATCAGCAAATACACTCCAAGTATTTGTTTTATCTCTTAATCTAATTTGACCTACGGTTACATTAGCATCTTTACCAGATCCTTCTCGAGTTACATTTGTATTTATTACGCCAAAATTTGAATTGTTTTTTAAATTTTGATCAACAACCAATACATTATAATTTGTTAATGGATCAATCAAATATTCTCTTGTAGTACCATTTTCTGTATTTTCTATAGTTGCATTGGTTTCGCGGCTTATGGCGTTAAAAAAACCTATGCCTGTGCCTTTAGCTGTTCGCCCAGAAATTTTTGTAGCATTTAATAAAGGAGCAGTGGTAGGTGTTGTTTTTACAACTTCGTTAGAATCTAAATCATCATAATCCACAGATCCTCTTGATTGCCCTACACGCCTTGAATAAAAAATTCTTCCTTTCGAAAATAATTCAACTCCCTCTGTAAAAAAAGGCCTATTTTCATCAAATCGAACTTCAAAAGGCGTTAGGTTAAGCACCTGGTCATCTGATTGCACCTGACTAAAGTCTGGAATTAAGCTCATATCTAACGTAAAGCTTTCACTCAAACCCAATTTTAAGTCCATCCCTCCTGCATGTGTAGAGCTATATGTATTTGAGGCCCCATCATGAGATATGGCTCCAGAGAGGTAGGGGCTAAAAAAAAGCCTTAATGGTGGCTTAATGTTTTCTAACCCTGCTAATGTGCCTGATTGGTTTATAAAACCATCTTGTTCTTGATCCACAAAATTCCAAGAGGTGTCTTCATTTAATCTTTTAGCGGTTCTAAAAAAATTAATACCCCAATCTCCTATTTCATGTTTCGGAAAACGTATAGCAGAATAAGGTATTTCCATTTCAACAACCCATCCTTCATTTGTAATACTTACATCACTTTTCCATACAGCACCCCAATTTTCATCAAAATTATTAGAACTAATTACGGCATCAGTTTGCACCCCTGCAGCCGAAACACCATAAAAAAAACCATTTTGTCCCTTATTTACAGGGTCAAATAGTACACCAAAGGAATCTACATTTTTACCTTCAGAATCATCTCTTTTACTTAATTCTTGTGGAATGCTTAAAGGATCAGGGTCGTAAAGAAGAGCAGAGATATAAAGCCCATAATCAGTGTAAACAATATATACTTTTGATTCATACGATGCCAGTGCTCCATTATCTGGGCTCATTTGAATAAATTCTCCAATAAACGGAGTAGCTTCTTTATAAATTGCATCAGTTAAAATACCATCAATTTTAGGCTTATCGGTAACCTTAGTAGCTAATATTGTTTTTTTAGGATGCACAATTTTAATCTTTGTGCTGTCTTCTTGTGCATAAGCTGACCAACTGCTTATGCATAAAAAGAAGATTAGGGCAGTTGATAGAACCTTCATTTATAGCGTTGTTGAGTATTGAGTTGCAAATTTCTAGGGTAAAGACTAGAAATCATACCACTAAGACGCACGATAAACGCTAAAAGTTTTAATTTTTGATGAAAGGAGAAATTAGTGTTTCGGTGGCTGCTATTATACTGCCACTGAGGCGATTCTAGCGTTAAGAGTTAATGCTAACTTCGTATATTTTCCTCCATCATTAAAATCAACTTGCCCTTTTGTTTTTTCCTTACCTAAATATTGCAGAACTCCATTCACTGATTTTTGCTCAAGCAATAATAGAATAATTTGCCTTTGGATGAACAGTGGAAATATTAGAATCTAGTTCTAAAAAATAGGTGTATTGCAAATCAGGAATATTAGCTAGAGAATAAGATATTTCTTTGCAATTGCTATTGAAACAGCTACCTCTTATATCTTCAACTAATTCGAGTACTTTATCATCCGTTTTCCACAACCTTAAAGAAAAGGCAATTACAAAATTTCCTTTTAACTTTATAGAAGTTTTAAGTACACCAGAATTATCTAAAAAGTAGAATTGTTTCATGCCAACTAACAATCATATTTAATTTCTAAATTGATAATTAATATGATCAACCACAATACCTACATCTAGTGTTAAGTTAAGCATGCTTTAGCCAAACCAAGTCTCGTTCTTTTTGCTTTATACATCTTTAAAAAACACTTCCTTAGCTATAGCTAGGGGCATATTTTTTAAATCGTCTAAAACAAAAATAACTTCCACTTATACGACACAGCACACTTAACTTAACACTAGGTATATTTGACAAAATGTGACTCTACTTATTCATTTTAGTGATATTAACGCCATCAAACGTATAAGTCTCTTTCATGCAATCAACAGTCATGCAAGAATGAACAGGTATAATGGCTACTAAATCGCCCACTTGAACTTCATATATCACTGAAGATATACTAGAAATAATTCCATGTTCTTGCGATATTGATTTTACATAGGTATCGGGGTATGCTATAAATAACCCATCGTTATCTAGCCGGCCAACCAATCCATAAGTGAGCCCCTCTCCTTTTTGCAAACTTTCTTTAGATAAGTGAACGCCACCACCATAAATTATTAGCTCATTGCGTTCGGTATTTTTTGCAACAACAGGGCAGATTAAATAAGTAGCGACTTGCTCTAATGCACACGAACCAATTTGAACCTGTGTATAATCATAATACACAAAATTGCCAGGGTGAATACTATCTATACCATTAAAATCATTCATTACACTACAGGTTGGTGTATCGCCAATGGCAATATGTGGATTATGATTACTAAATTCATTTTTAAGAGCTGCCATTACAATAATTAATTCATCAAATACAACCTTAATTTCTTGCTCACCTTTGGCTCCATAGCTATTGCCTGCGTGGTAATAAAATCCTTTAAAGCTATGTTTTGATTCTCCAATAGCATCAATTAGGCCTCTAATTTCAGTTAGGGAATTATGCTCAACCCCACTCCTATGGTATCCTCCATCAATTTCAATATAAAGTTCAACTTTAACATTGAGTTTAGTAAGCTGCTCAACCACAGAAACATCTTGTACCAATAAGGTTAATTCTGATTGCTTTAATGCTGAGTTTAGCGTATTAATTTCAAGAATATTAACAGGAAATGCAATCGTAATTTTTCTCCAACCAGCTTGTGAAAAATATAACGCCATTGAAGCCGATGAAACTGTTATGGCTTCTGCTCCCTCATCTCGAAACCACTCACCAACCATTTGAGATTGATGGGTTTTAAAATGTGGTTCAAAAGAAATATTGTTTTTCCTAGCCTTTTCGGCCATTACCTTAATATTGCTTCTTGCAATACGCTCATTTATAAGTAAGGTTGGCTTGGTAATTTTAATCATAGTTTTTAATTATAAGGAGCTTTCGCTTATTTTTTATCTTCAGATGACTTCTTTTTAGGGGAGAGTTTATACACTAAATAGCCAAACCCCGCAATAAAATGTAGAATTACAACTACAAGTAAAATGGTAACACCAATGTTCATTTCTATTTATTTAGCATCATTTGAGTACACAATTTCTCCTCCTACAACTGTCATCATAACTTTTGTTTTTAGTATTTCCGAAGGGTTAATTGTCATTATATCTTTAGAGAAGATTGTAAAATCAGCCAGTTTTCCTACTTCTATAGAGCCTTTTACATGTTCTTCAAACTCTCCAAAAGCGGCATCAATGGTGTAAGATCGCAAGGCTTGCACTCGTGTCATCCGTTCGTTAGGCTCGTAGCCTCCTTCTGGTAAACCTGCAAGAGTCTGCCTAGTAATAGACGCAAAGAAGCTAGCTAAAGGATTTATTGGCTCAACTGGCACATCAGTACCATTAATCACCTTAGCGCCTGATTTAAGCAATGTTTGCCACATATAGGCACCTTCCTTAATCCGCTTCTCTCCTAATCTATCTATCGCCCAAGGCCTATCAGAACTCATATGAACAGCTTGCATAGCAGCAATTACATTTAACTCAGCAAATCGAGGAATATCATCTGGGTGAAGATGTTGTGCGTGCTCCATTCTAAACCGATGATCCGTTACTTCAGGGTTTTCTTTAAAAGCCGTTTCATATTGATTAAGAATTTCTCTATTGGCTCTATCGCCAATAGCATGTGAGCAAACTTGAAACCCGTTTTTAAGCCCTGCTCGAGATACTTTTAATACATATTCCATTGGTAGCGTTTCCATGCCAAATTCGCCTGGCATATCCGAGTATTCTTCGAGCATCCAAGCACCTCTATTGCCCAAAGCACCATCACAATTTAACTTTATAGACCGTACGGTTAGCAAGTGATCAACAGAATCAATCATAGGCCCTTTTGCTAGCCAGTCTTTTGTTAATTCTCTATCTGGGCCCGCTATCATAACATAGAGCCTTACTCCTAATCTTCCTTCTTGCTTAAATTTTTGATACCTATCAATGGTAGCCTGATTTGCACTAGCATCGTGAAAACTAGTAATGCCATTTTGCTGACAAGCCTTAATTGCTAACTCTAAAGCAGCAATATTTCTACTCTCATCTTCTGCAGGCACATATTTGCCAATAATATATTGTGCTCTTTCACTAAAAATTCCTGTAGGGTTTCCATTTTTATCTCGTATTATTTCACCTCCTTCAATCTCTAGGTCTTTACTTTCAATAGATAATTGATTAACCCCAGCAATTTCCATTGCTTTTGCATTTGCAAATGCTGCATGGCCACTTGCATGCCCTAAATAAACAGGATTATTAGGCGATACAGCACTTAGCTGTTCGTGGGTTTGAAACCCTTTTACAATAGTTTCAGGTTCTTTATCCCATTTACTCTGATGCCAACCTCTACCTAATATCCACTCACCCGGTTCGGCTTTTGCAACCGCTTGCTCTACAAGAGCAACCATTTCATCATAATTTTTAATACCCATTAGATTTAAGTTTAGCTCACTATGCCCTAACCCCATTAAATGGCCGTGCGATTCAATAAACCCTGGAGTCATTGTTTTACCTTCAAGGTCTATAATTAGGGTAGAGTCTGCTATAAGTAATTTTATTAAATCGTAATCACCCACCTTTAATATTCTTCCGTTTTTTGTGGCAACAGCCTCTACTGTTGAATTATTTCCATCTACCGTATAGATAATTCCATTTAAATAGATTGAATCTGCTGTTTCTAATTCTTCGGTTGAATTACACGAGAACACCAAGAATACACTGGCAATAAGGACAAATAAATTAAACTTCATTTCATAAATTTTTAATACCCAATAAAAATAACTTCAAAGAAGTATTTATCATTGCTAAATATTGACTTATACTAAAATGCGCAAAATTATATTAATCAGTTTCGTTTCTGTATTATTTTCTATTCAAGCCAAATCTCAAGATTTTGGCATATCGGCATCTTTCTTTTTGCCTAAAAACGGGTATTTTTCGGCTCCCATAAGCCCCTTATCTATTAGAGGGGTTTCGCTAGCCAGTGCGGGTATATTTAGTATTGAAATCGGAGGGTCGTTGTATCGAATGAGTGGAATGAGTATAACCAATGTTCCTATTGACACAAGAAAGCCAATGGTTGGGCCTTTTTTCAATATTATGGTTCCCTTGGAAGCAGTAATTAATTTAGGCAACCGAAACACTTCCTTTTTAATTAAAGGGGGAGGATTTGCCTTCTATAATTTAGGCACTAAACTTAATTATGGAAATATAGATAGAGCTATGGTTGATTACTTAAATGTAGAAATTGCCAACTCTGACCTTACATTTGATAATACTATTGGATATGGGTATGAATTTGGTATTGAATTAATTCAATACATGAATAGGCAGTTTGGTATAACACTAGGTGCAAATTATTATATAGGCGGTGCAAACCTTAATTTACAAGGAACCGTTAAAGGAGTGGACATAAATGGTATTATAACCAATACCCCTATTGATTTTAAAGAGGCAAAGCTTGATTATACGGGTCTTGAGATATCTGTAGGTATATTATTTAGTTCAGGAAGAAGATAAAATCATTTGAATAAATACAGAATTGGTTAATTTGCATAAATTTCAGTCGAGTATGAATAAATTTTTCTTATTAATTTTTACCCCTATTTTGCTTATTACAAGTTGCCAAAATAAGGCAAAACCTAATGAAGAAACTATTGATGAAATTGCCATTGAGTATGTAAAATTGTGTTTAGAAATAGGCAAATATGACAATGATTTTGTAGATGCCTATTACGGGCCAAGCAATTGGAAAACTACAGATGAAGCAAAATTTACATTTCCGTACCAAGAGCTTAAATGGAAAGCAAATGACCTAGTTCATAGAATGGAGTTAATTGATCCAAAAACTTGCAACAGCCAGCTTAAACTTCGCAGAAACTTCCTTTTTAAACAATTAAATGCAGTAAGCACAAGGCTTGATATTTTATCTGGAAAACAATTGCCCTTTGATTATGAAGCTCAAAATATGTATGATATTGCTCCACCTCAAACACCCTATAGTTATTTTGATAAAATAGTAGCAAACATAGATTCATTAGTGCCTGGCAAAGGCAATCTTAATGAACGGTACATAGCTTATAGCAAGCAATTTATCATTCCATCTGACAAATTGAATGACGTTTTTACCACCGCCATACATGAAGCGAGAAAAAGAGTTTCTAAAAAAATATCTTTACCAGAAACTGAAAAATTTGAACTAAGTTATGTAACGAATAAACCTTGGAGTGGATATAATTGGTACCAAGGCAAGTACTACAGTTTAATTCAAATTAATACTGATCTACCAATTTATATTGAACGCGCTATAGACTTGGCTTGCCATGAAGGCTACCCTGGGCATCACGTGTATAATGTAATGCTAGAAAAGGAACTAGTAAATAAAAAAGGCTGGAAAGAAATGACCATCTACCCTCTGTTTAGCCCTCAATCTTTTATTGCCGAAGGCAGTGCAAATTATGGTATTGAAATGGCTTTTCCGGGAATAGAAAGAGTGGAGTATGAAAAATCAGTTTTATTTCCTAAAGCAGGCATTAACCCTGAATTAGCAGAAAGTTATTATGCCATTCAGGCACTTAGGAAAGAGCTTAATTTTGCAGAAATTAATATTGCGAGAGATTACTTGCAACGAAGTATTTCTCCTGAAGAGGCTAAAGAACTAATACAAAAATATTTGCTATTTTCTGCAGATAGAGCAGAACAAAGGCTGGATTTTTATGATACCTATCGAAGTTATGTAATCAATTATAGCCTTGGAGAAAAAATAATTCGTGAATTTGTGGAAGCATTTGGTGAAACCCCAGACCAAAGATGGGAAGCATTTTATCAAATATTAAGCTCACCCAGAACCGCTTCTGTGCTTTAATTAAACTGGTATTTTAATCTTAATCTTGGTTCCAACTCCTAATTCAGATTGCAACCACACACTTCCATTTATTTTTTCTAAACTCTCCTTTACAATATAAAGCCCAAGGCCTGAACCACTCTTAAATTCGTTGGCTCTATAAAACATATCAAAAACCTTATTTTGGTATTCTGCTTTAATCCCTTGTCCATTATCTTCGATTGTAAGGTGAAATTCATTTTCATCTGTTTCTGCCTTAACTGAAACCCAAGGATTTTCTTTCGTTAAATCGGCATATCTAAAGGCATTAGATAAAAGATTATTAATAATAAATGTAAACCTCGTTTTATCTGTTACAATTTGCAATTCGTTTACTACATCTAATGTAAATTTTATTTTAGTATTTTCATCAGAAATTCCTTCAACCAAACTAGATATTAATTCCTTTACACTAAATGCTTCTTTATTAAGCCCCATTCTAGCATTTTTAGAATAGTCCATAATGTCCTTTATGAAACTATTCAATTTATCAACACTAGATTCAATACGATTGTAATATTCTAGCGCATTTTTCCCCTCTTCTAAGCGAGCTATATTTAACAGCCCTTGGATAGACGAAAGTGGCGCTTTTAAATCGTGGGAGACACTATAAGAAAAACTATCTAACTCCTTATTTAATTTAACAAGTTCAGTATTTCGTCTGTTCACCTCTTTGGTTTGGTACGTATATATCAAATAAGTAATCACAATAAAAACCAAAACCAACAAGGTAACAAACCACTTCGTTTTGTAGAAAAAAGGCTCAATTTTAATATTTACATAGGCATAATCAGTACTCCAAACTCCATTATTATTAGCTGCCAATACTTTAAACGTATAATCACCATAAGGCAAGTTTGTGTATTTAGCTTGCCTCACTGCTCCTATTTCGATCCACTCTTTATCAAAGCCTTCCAATTTATATTTAAAAAGCACCTTTTTAGGCGAATACATACTTAACGAAGTATAGTTAATGATGTAGTTCCTATGACCAGGCTCAATAATAATAACATCATTATCTCCGCTTACATTTGATTCTAATTTAACATCATCCACAATAACACATTCGATAAAAACAGATGGCACTTTAGTGTTTTCCACAAGT